>JANORJ010000494.1:0-4367 GCA_031415255.1 Chitinophagaceae bacterium
GCTGTCAGCAAAAGGCATATTGGGATTATCCTTCAGGATAAATAAAATCCTGTCGGGGTTCAGCATGCAATACTTAAGAACAAGATTTTGTTTGGCACGGGGAAGGCCGGGATTCTTATCAAAAATGGTAGCGGCCATAACATTTAAACCAGCATCATAAGACAGTTGATTCAAAATATCATCAATTGGTTTTTCCTCCACCCGGGTCCTGTTCATACAATCTTCGTAAGCAGTAATAATAAGCGGCAGGTTTATCGGGTTTACCTTTTTCTTACCAGCAGGTTTCCATTGTTCTCTGAAGTACCTCAACACATACTCCAGTCCCCGCAGATATTTTACTTTGATACGGTGTTCAAATGTCGCATCTGTTTCAATGAGGTACTGGATAGCATCCACTTTTTTTACCAATGATTTTGTAAGAAGAAAATTAATGTCTTCATCTGAGGTGGGTGCAAACAACTCATCAGCTTTTCCATCTGAGTTTATTATCAGCTTCTGTTCATTATCAATCAGGTCGTGATTTATTTCCCTGGTAAAGGCGGCTTTGTAACTGGCGGGTATCCTGATAGTATCAGTCGTTCTTACCCCTTGGGCAGAAGCTACCACTACAGTAAGTAATAATAGGTTTAAAACAAGATATTTTTTTATTGCTGTCATAAGGATCGTGGGCAAAGTTAGTAAGACCAGTTGATATAGGAGTTTTTGCCTCTTTTTCTGTTGATTTAGACGGTTTTGCGTAGCAGAAGGCTGTCTTGGCGGTAAAATATTTTATCCTGAACCGGTCAGGTTAAGTTTTCATTAACTCTAAGTAAACTGCCCCCTGCAAATTTCATCGCCCAACAAATTCCCGTTAGGTTTGCGCAAACTTTTTCCTGTATGGAAACCAAGGCCCGCAAGGTGCTGATAGCAGACGACGAACCGGATATCCTCGAAATATTGAAATACAATCTTTCTAATGAAGGATACGAGGTAATTACTGCCAAAGATGGCGATGAAGCCCTGGAAAAAGCCCGCCGTACCCAGCCCGACCTCATCATATTAGATGTAATGATGCCCAAAAAGACGGGGGTAGAAGTTTGTCAACTGCTCAGGGCACAAGCTGCTTTTAAAGAAACTCTTATCATTTTCCTGACGGCAGTAAATGATGAAGGCACACAAATAAAGGGACTTGAAACTGGTGCAGACGATTATGTAAGCAAACCCATCAGCCCCAAAGTTTTTTTGAGCCGGGTGAATGCACTGTTCCGCCGGTTAAATAAAACCGATGCAAGAATTTTAACCATTGACCATGTAACTATTGACCCGGAACGCTACATTATTAAAGTAAGAGAGAATGAAGTGATTCTTGCTAAAAAAGAATTTGAACTCCTTTATTTACTCGCCTTAAAACCGGGTCGAGTTTTTCTCCGCAATGAAATACTGAACCAGGTGTGGGGCAATGATGTAATAGTTGGGGACCGCACTATAGATGTACATATCCGTAAGATCCGGCAGAAGCTTGGGGTGGATTGTATAACTACGGTGAAAGGTGTGGGGTATAAGTTTGAGCTGTGAAGTGACAGGTGTGAGATGTCGGGTGTCCGGATTTATCCTTTTACCTTTGATGATTAACTGACAACATACACCCCACACCCGACAACAGATTTATGTTTTCCACTAAAAATATTTCTCCCCGACAGCTGGCGATATTTACAGCCTTGGTGCTGGCCATCCCGATTAGCCTGCTGATTTACTTTATTGAAAAAGAATGGCTTTGGGCAGTTATTTCGTTTGTAATTATTACCGGCGGGTCATACTTATTAATTTCATTCGTACTGGAAAGGTTTATTTACCGAAAGATAAAACTCATTTATAAATTCATTTATCAGACAAAGGCAACGAAAAAAGAAGAAACGTATTATAAATATGTGCTGCCGAAAAAAAGTATTGATGAAGTAAGAGAAGATGTGGAAGCATGGGCCGAAGAAAACAAACAAGAGATAGAACTGCTTCGGCAGAATGAACAATTTCGCCGGGAATTTTTGCAAAATCTTTCGCATGAATTTAAAACGCCGGTATTTGCCATACAGGGTTATGTGGACACCTTATTAAGCGGGGCATTGGCCAATCCTGATGTCAATAAAAGATTTCTGGAAAAAGCTGCTAAGAATGTGGATCGGCTAACTCATTTACTAAATGACCTCGATGAAATATCGAGCCTGGAGAGAGGCGAGTTGGTCTTATACAAACAGAATTTTGTAATTCAGGAATTGGTACGGGATGTTTTTGAAAGCTTAGCTATAAAAGCTGAAGCCAATAATATTCATTGTGCTATTAAAAAAGGTTGCGAATCTCCACTTACCGTTTTTGCTGATAAAGAAAAGCTGAGACAGGTGTTTACCAATCTTATAGGAAACTCCATTAAATATGGCAAGCAAGGCGGCAATATTTCTGCCAGCATGTATAAAACAGATGGTAAACATATATTGATTGAGATTAGTGACGATGGCATTGGCATTAATGAAAAACACCTGCCCCGTTTGTTTGAACGTTTCTACCGCACCGATGAAGGCCGCAGCATAGATGTAACCGGCAGCGGTCTTGGCTTATCTATCTGCAAACACATTGTGGAAGCCCACGGACAAACCATACATGTACGCAGTACGGAAGCAGTAGGTACAACGGTTGGGTTTACGTTGGATGTGAAGAGGGATTAAGTAGAGAAGGCTGCATTCATTTATATTATGCTAATTTTAATAGAAGTAGTTGAGACAATGCAACTGTAATGTGTCATACTACCCAGCAGTTTTATAAACTTCCGTGTGACAGTAAAAAGTTCTTCTATCATTGTGGATTGAGTTGGCCGACGCCTTTATATCGACCAACACTCATCGATTAACATTTCTACAAATGATGGCACGACACATTACTTCATCATAGTAGAGCTATTATTAACAAAAAACAATTTAGTATGACAAAGTATATTTTTCTAATCGCATTTTCAATGTCGACAATTTCAATTTATGCGCAAGACAACGCCAAGACTGAAGCTAAAATAAGAGCCTTAGAACAAGTTGGGGCAAAGGCAATTCTATATGGAGACACAAATACTCTCAAACAAATTTGGGCACCAGAGTTTTTGGTTAATACTCCAAGAAATGAAATAACAGGAACTCGAGATTCTATTTTGCTAATCCAAAAGGCCGGAATGATTGACTACAGTATGTATGAAAAAGTTATTGAAAGAATGCAATTTCAAGAAAACATTGTAATCACTATGGGGCATGAAACTATAGTTTCAAGAAATGATACACCTGCTGTAAGAGCAGGACAAATTTATAAACGACGATTCACAAATATTTGGATGAAGAAAAATGGAAAGTGGCAACAAATAGCAAGACATGCTTCAATAATTTGTCAATAATTAATTCAGGAAACCCCAAACATACATTCTGTAACTTAATGCCAGCAAATAATTCAATTCTGACAAACAACAAAATATGAATAAATTTTCAACCCTCATCCCTTTACTTTTTACATTAATTTCCTGTAACGATCAAAAACAAAGAACTATGGGTGCCACCGACAACGAAAAATTGGTTAAACAATATTTTGAACATTTCAACAAACACGACTTTGCTAAAATGGCAAATATGTATGCTGAAACAACAGACTTTAAAGATCCATCCTTGGGACAAGGTATTGTAAAACAAACAAGACAACAGACAATAGAAAAATATACAGCACTTGCAAATATTTTTCCCGACTTACACGATGAAGTCATTCAAACTTATCCATCAGGGGACAATCATATAATTGTAGAATTTGTATCAAGTGGGACAGGACCAGATAAAGTAAAATTTGAATTAGCCATCTGTAGCATTTTGACAATTGAAAAGGGACTAATCACAAAAGACTTCACATACTTCGACAATTTTGAGGAAGAAAAAAAGTAAACTTTTATACTTGTTGGTCTTCGACAAAAACAATTCGCCGATGTTGTGTCTTGTGTGCAGGCAGCGCAGGCCAAAGGCCTACTGCAATTAGGGATTAATGAATGGCAAAGATTGTGTGCACAAATTTGTTTGTTGGTATTTTTGCATCAACACAAAGCCATCACACATCACACAACACACAATAAAGGCCATTCAACAGTTTAGATAAGATCAAAAAAGGCAAAAAATTAATACCACCTTTTCCCTTCCGCTAAACTCTTTAAAAAATCCGCCGCTTCATTACTCATAATAGTAGGAGTAAGTTCATCTTTTATTGACATCATAAAATGATGGCAGCCATCGCCAGAATAATTAAATGATACATCGCCAACAAGAATTCCTTTTTTATAAAACATCAAATTGCCATCATAACCGCATTTGTAGGCTTCGCCT
>JANORJ010000495.1:0-3441 GCA_031415255.1 Chitinophagaceae bacterium
AACAATAATTTTGAACGTATCACTTACACCGAAGCTATTGATATATTAAGAGAGAGTAATCATAATAAGAAAAAGAAATTTCAATACCCGATCAGCGGTTGGGGAATGGACTTGCAAAGTGAACATGAAAGGTATCTGGTAGAAAAACATTTTAAAAAACCGGTTATACTTTCCAACTATCCGAAAGAGATAAAAGCATTTTACATGCGACAGAATGATGATGGAAAAACGGTGGCGGCTATGGATATTCTTGCTCCCGGCATTGGTGAAATAGTTGGTGGCTCTCAACGAGAAGAACGTTTTGATAACCTCCTTGAGCGAATGAAAGAAATGCATATTCCCGAAGAAGAACTTTGGTGGTATTTGGATACAAGACGATTTGGCACTGTTCCCCATGCAGGTTTTGGTTTGGGTTTTGAAAGATTGGTGTTGTTTGTTACCGGGATGACCAATATCCGGGATGTGATTGCTTTTCCAAGAACACCGGGGAGTGCGGAGTTTTAAAAACCCTGATCCCGGCGAAAGGAGCATAAAAGAGATAAACAATAAAAGAGGCGCAGTGATGTGTCTCTTTTTATTTTACTACCCTCTGCGGGGTATAGGTTTAACTTTACAATAGACTACCTTGTACAATTACCCATTAAACTCTTTCATGAAAAAGGCTGTTCTTGCATTTTCACTGTTGCTGATTTCCTTTTTTGTATATGCACAAACATGGGAACAATTGAAGGATAGCATTATTTATTATTATAGGAATAATGAAATAGAAAAAAGTATAATAGTTGCAGAGCAAGCCGTTGTTGTTGCAAAAAAAAAATTTGGCGAAACTGATCCGGATTATGCTACTAGTCTTCATGTATTGGCAGGGTTGTATAGAGAGAATAACCGGTATGAAAAGGCAGAACTTTTATACATCGAATCAAAAGAGATCAGGAAAAAAACGTTGGGTAAAACCGATCCTGCTTATGCACAAAGCCTGAGTAGCCTCGCATGGCTATATCATAAAATTACGCAATATAAAAAAGCCGAACCTCTGTACATTGAGTTAAAAGAGATTAAGATGCTTGTGCTGGGGAAAACTGACCCTGATTATGTAATAAGTTTAAACAACTTGGCAGGTTTATATAAAAGTATGGGGCAGTATGAAAAGGCGGAACCATTGTATATTGAAGTAATAGCAATTAGGGGAAAAACTCTTGGTAAAGTTCATCCGGATTATGCACGAAGCTTGAGCAACCTTGCAGGAATATATCAGGGAATGGGACAGTATGAAAAGGCGGAACCGCTATACATTGAATCAAAAGAAGTTAGGAAAAATGTACTGGGAGAAAACCACCAGGACTATGCCACTAGCCTTAGCCATCTTGGAAATCTCTATCTAAGTATGGGGCAATTTGAAAATGTCGAACCATTATATAGTAAGGCAAAAGAAATCAGGAAAAAAATACTCGGGGAAACCCATCCAGATTATATTACCAGTCTAAATAATCTGGCATCGTTATATCAAAGCAAGGGAGAATATACTAAAGCGGAGATACTCTGTAAACAGGCATACGAAATCGCAAAAAATATACTCGACGAAAGCGACCCCATCTATATCAACAACCTTACCATACTGGGAACAATATATTACTACTTGGGTCAGTATGAAAAAGCAGAGCCCTTATATTTCAAAGTAAAAGAAATTGATAGGCGAATAAGAGGAGAACACCACCCCTATTATGCCACCAGCCTGAATAATCTGGGGATAGTGTATGTAAAAATGGGCCAATATGAGAAAGCAGAATCATTATACCTGCAGGCAAAAGAGATAACTAAGAGATCAGTTGGGGCGAATCATCCAAACTATGCTACATCCCTTAATAACTTGGCCGCATTATACGAATGCATGGGCCAGTATGAAAAAATGGAACCACTAATTCTTCAAAGCAGCCAGATTGCTTTGCGCAACCTGCGGAATAATTTTATCATCCTTTCCGAAAAAGAAAAAGAAAACTATCTTTTTAATAAAATCAGTTTGCTTGAAACCAATAATAGTTTTGTATTTCAGTATAGAAAAGCATCACCTTCTGTTTTAATTAATAATTTGAATTTACAGCTTATTTTCAAATCCCTTACCCTGACTGATATAAAAAAAGTTTTGTTATCCGCCCGTCAAAATACTGATACTGTGTTACAGCGATTTCTAAAAGATTGGCAAACCAATAAAAACATTTTATCGAAACAATATTCTCTGCCTATCTCGAATAGAAGAACAGATTTAAAGCAGGTAGAAAGTACAACGGCGAGTTTGGAAAAAGGGCTTAGCCGTAAATCCTCGGAATTTCGCAGCCAGCAAAATGCCATTCATATTTCATTGCAGGATGTTCAGAAATCATTACAAAAAGATGAAGTCGTAATTGAATTTGTTTCTTTTAACCTGTACAATAAAAAATGGTCAGACAGTACTATCTACGCTGCTTATATATTGAACAAAAAAGATTCTATTCCCATCTTCGTTCCTCTCTGCGAAGAAAAACAATTACAAAAACTATTTGACAGTGCAGGCACAACAGCCACCGCTATTGTAGGTAAATTCTACCGGGGGTTAGAAATAAAAAATAAGAATACTGCCGGGGCCTTGGGCACAGAGTTATACAAACTAATTTGGCAGCCATTAGAGCCTTATTTGAAAAATGTAAAAAAAGTAAGCTACTCCCCGGCCGGAAAATTATACAGCATTGCCTTTCATGCATTGCCGGTTGATAGTGCAACAGTGCTTATGGATAAATACCAGCTACAACAATACACCAGTACCAGGCAAGTAGTATTAAGGGAGCAGGAGGAACAAAACAGTAAACCTCAGAATATTACTTTGTTTGGCGATGCCAACTTTACTTTAGATAGTTTGCAAATGGTAAAAGGCAAAACAAAAACTCAGAACGTATCAACAAGTATTTATGCTCCACAAAATAGGGGAATAAGTGACAGTACATGGAGCAGCCTGCCAGGCACAGCACAAGAGGTTAAAACGATTCAGCAATTATTTGAAAAGAATAAAATTTCTACCAACACCTTTGTTCAAACCACCGCTTCTGAGGAAAAATTGAAAGCACTCAGTGGCAGCTCACCACAAATACTGCACATTGCTACCCACGGCTTCTTTTTACCCGAACCCGATAAAAAAAGGAAAGAAAATAATTTCAGCAATGAAAATACCTACACATTAGCTGACGATCCCTTACTCAGAAGTGGACTAATATTAGCCGGAGGTAACTATGCCTGGAGCGGCAACACACCGATTGATGGAGTGGAAGATGGAATAGCTACCGCCTACGAAATTTCTCAACTGAATTTAAGCAATACTGAACTCGTAGTACTCAGTGCCTGCGAAACAGCCCTCGGTGATGTAAAAGGAAGTGAAGGAGTTTTCGGTTTGCAAAGAGCTTTTAAAATGGCCGG
>JANORJ010000496.1:0-5069 GCA_031415255.1 Chitinophagaceae bacterium
AAAAGAAAAAGTAAAAAATCTTCTGGGTGAAGAAAGAGCCGATGCACATAGGGAGCTGAAGAAGATAGTTGATAAACAGCTACCTTCTACTTGTAAATAATTTATGCCCGGCATATTTCTTAACTTGTCTTATACTTTAAAATAAGGAGATGCGAAAATTCCTTTTTTTCTTAGTGGTATTACTGCTATTCGCTTCCGGGCCTGAGGCACAGGTCATTAAAATTAGTGTTCAAAAAGGCCAAAAGTATTTATTGGAAACAGGTAGTATAATGTCCGACTCAAGTGAAATTGGTGGGCAATCTTTAAAAACAACTGTTGAATACAAAAATTTTTCTGTTTATGAAGTTACAACTACCGGGAAAACCGAGACCGTCTTTCAGGTAACTACTACCAGAATCATATCAAAGACTGCTATATCAGGTATAATGGAAATGGAACAAATGAATGACAGTGATACTGATAAAGAAGATTCTATATCAAAAATGCCATCTAAAATTGGTAAGACAAGAAAAGTTTTTGTTGACAATGATGGCTATATGGTGAAACAAGATAATAACGAAAAAACTTATACTGACACGACAGAAAAGTATGAGAACCCCATGAAAGGTTGGGATTTCAGCAGATCAAAGGCACCTGCCGATCTTTATGTACCACTTTTTATTGGTAAGGAATTAAAACCGGGGGCCAGTTTCCCATACCTTGATTCCTCTACAGTAGAAAAAAATACAACCAGCTTTTCGATACACAAGGAGAAAATGGATACCCGGGATTCAGGGACTTATACAATAACGGGTATTGAAAATGGCATTGCCAGCATTTCCTATAGTGGTATACGTATATTCTCCATGTTAATGAATATCATGGATAAGCCGACGAATAGTATCAGCAAAAGTTTTGTGAAAGCTCAACTTCAGATAGACATGAATACCGGAATGCTGATGAGCAAAATAACAGAAGAAGATGCAACTATATATTCCGGGGATAATAACAAATCCCGTGAATCAACAAGCAAGAGTACCAATACTATAAAAGTCAAGTTGATACAGTAGTTCTTCAAATAAATAAATCACTTAATGTACAAAGACCGCACTAACAGCTTACCTCTAAAGTAACTTTTCTGTCAGCAGAATATCATTATTATATTTAAAACCCTTTTTTTACTTCTTCCTTTACTAACACCACCCTGTTCCGGTCTGCTTTGTTGGTGGTTTCATAAAATTTTACCAGTTCGTTGTATTCCTTTGCAGGATAACGACCAGCATAGCGTTCAATACTGCGATAGTAGAATAATTTATTGCCTGAAAGTTTTACTGAGCAATTATACTTTCCAAACTTCGTTGTAACCGATACATCCTGCGGTATCAATTCAGCAGTATATCCTTCGGGAACAGTGATTTCAACAGAGTCCACATCTTTATAATCAATGTTGAAAATCAAATCATACTTCCTTTCATCATCTGGAGCCGGTTTACCAATGCTTTTTGTCATTACGTTTGGAACGATAAATAATCTTTTGCCGGTGATGGTTGCATAATTACTGGCCGTAATGTCTAACGTTTCATTGATGGCGGGCAATAATGTTCTTTCCTCCTTGTATTCAAAATTGCGGATATCGTAAGTAGCAAAATCCAATTGCTCCTGTAAATGTTCTTTTACTTTATCCTTTGACAGGTTGTTGATCAATCCATGAATATCATCATGCTGCAAGCCGCTGTAACGGGTGACAGCATTCACGGTTAAAGTGCCTGCATTGTCAAGCGTTGCTTTTATCTTTCTTTGCTGCTGGTTTTCTTTTAATCCATACACAGGAGTACGAACAAGATGGCCGCCATTTTCATCTACCAGCAGTGCATAACGGTTACAGGTAAATTCGCCTAGGTAACCCGAAGGCAGGGTAGGACTGGTACATTCCAGCCATACCGTATCTTTTGCCAACGGTACACAAAGAATTACATGGTTAAATTGCTGTGAAGGAAAATCGTCTGTAATATAACCAGCATTCGCTCCGGCCCTTATCAGTGCATACGATGATGGAATGCCCACTTCCTTTAACATGCTGAACATATAATTTGTCAATGCCTTGCAATCTCCATAAGATTTAGCAGCTACAAATTTTGCATCAAAGGGCCGCCAGCCGCCAATACCTAACTGTATGCTGATGTACCGGGTATTCTTTTGCAAGTATTCATACAATAGGGCGATCTTATTTTTTGCATCACTCACTCCATCTGTTAGTTGATGAACCTGTTGTTTAATATTATCCGGTAATACGTCTCTTCCTTTTTTTAGTTCATACACAAATTTTCCAAACTCTGTCCAATTAGTCATGTTACCCTTGTAATCTTCTACTTCAAAATTGGCCGGGCCAAAAATTACCATCGTTGTCAGCTCATGCCACAAGGGTGAATAAGGCTCCCGTATTATAGCCGGCAGTTCTTTTGCCGACCAAATGGTTACCATTTTATCTTTCTCCGTTGTCTTTACCGGCGTTCCATTATAATTATATGCCTTATGCCGGAACAGATAGTTAGCCGGAGCTACTATGCACATAGAGCTTTTTTCTACTGACAACATTTCCCTTGACTGTGGCACCCATTTAGGAAAGAATAAAGTGCTGCTGTACTCAATTTCTGTAATGTACTCTACTGTGTATGGATATACCCGGCGATAAAAATTATGCCGTTTCACCCTGTTGTCGTCTATCAGGCTGAAGTCTGCTACTCCACTTACGTCTTCTGCATCTTTTGTTTTAATTTTTTTCAACTGTATCCCCACCGCATCATATAAAATCCCTTCGATGGATTCAATCTTCTGAAATTTATCGTAATACTCCCAGAACTCTGCCCAATGATCACCATTCTCATTCAGCACCGTGATGACATAACGATTTTTATACACTGCCTTACCCGGATTGATAAATTCAAACCGCTGTTCTTCGAGTCGCAACACAGCATTGGCATTCTTCAATAATGCAGGTGCTATTTTTGAAACAGCATATTCCCCTTCACCGGCTGATGCAGACAGCGAGAGAAAAAAAGAACCAATAAAGAAAATCAGCCACTTACTCATGGTTTCGCTTTCTTTTTAAATACGATCTGTTCATTTTGTTTTTTTACTATCAATGCAAAAAAATCCCGTAAAATTTCATACTCTTCCGGCAGGAAAAAGGCTTTTTTAATAACTAACCGGGTGCGAAAAGATATACTATTGCCTGATACTGACAAGCGGTATTCGAAAGTAGCATCTCCTTCATCATTGAATTTAACGATGGCCTGTTTAGGCAATTCATCCACTGCATATCCTTTGGGTATTTCCATCTGTAAGTTGTAAGTCTGGTCAACCGTGTAAGGCATTTCTACCGGGTAATATCGTTCAGCTGATTTAAAAGGGTTTTCTTTCAATTCTTCTCCCATCATCGGGTTGAAGTAAATGATGTCTTCTTTTGCTGCTTTCATATCTATATCATAGGCAATAAACAGAGGCTCATCATACTTTGTCAACGAATCAATCCGGGCATTGCTGACGGCTATCTCTTCGCCCAGACTTTTTTTAATATCATTCACTACTTGTTCTTTTCCTTTTTCTTTTACCAGGTTCCGGAGGCGGATAGATTCAAAATAGCCGGGTGTATGCTGAACACTGCCGATGGAATTACCTTTTTCATCACTTATAATGAATACAATAGTATTCTCTACTTCCTTCAGCGTTCCCGGATCAAGTTCAATAGCTCTTACTTCGGCATTGATGATCCGTGCATGACCATTGTAACATTTATTGCCCAGTTTACCGAAACCCATTCCAGGTTCACTGGCATCCAGGTAATACTCCTTACTATCCGCTTCTATACGGCATATCACATAATTATACCTTTCAAGCAACGGATACACATCATGAGTGTAACCATGTGACCGGGTGCTGAGAATAACAGGGTCTGCCTGGATATTTGCTTTACGAAGCATCGCCGTCAACAACAGGTTTATTTCCGCTACGTTGCCATTTTTATTTTTTAAAATATTCTTTAATGATTGTTCCAGGTATTTGCGATTGAAATTAGTGCAGGTAAAATTATCTCTCACCCATGCATAAATATTTTTTGCTTTCTCTACGGCTGTCGCCGCATTTTTAGTTGCCAGCGGCATTACCTCACTCAGCCATCCATTATCTTTTTTAAGTTGTGCACCAAAATCATCGTCCTCCAATAATTCTTTGGCCACTGTATTCCAAGTGGACATTACTTGGCGTGGAGTAAAAGGCTCCCCAATGGAAGCCAGTTGAAATTCAATTTTTGAAATATGATTACGTAAAGTAGAGGTGAAATTTTCTTCTTTCAACGCCGGTATATCTTTCATTACCCACCGAAAATCCGTTACAGAGGTAGTAAAGTTGTTTCTCGATGTAGCACCACTGGTGTTTTCGTTTGCCATACTAAAATTACCAATGCTGCTTTTTTGTTCCTTCACAGCATAGGGGTGATAACCTTGCGTAAGAGCCACATAATTATAAAACCTTGGTTGGGCCACATTGTATTCACTCCACAGGCAGGGATATTCCCCTTGAAACTCCCAAGGTTGCAGATTAAATACAAAATCAGATTTTACTTTGTATTCATATTCAATAATAGACCCTTCCTTTAAATTGGGAAAAGTAAATTTTTTTATTACTAGGGTCTTATTTATTTTATCCTTAAACACCGCTGATTTTATTTCCAGCTTTGTTTCCACCACTTTACCATTCTCCAGGTTGTAAGTAACTGCTTTCAGGTTTTCCAGATCCTCCTCTGATTCGCCACTTGTGTAAAGATTAATTTCTACGTTGCCTATGTCGTAACCATTTTTATTCAAGATATGAGCCCGGCGATAATTTTTAAATAACAATGAAAAATTTCCTTTTGTATTTCCAACGATTTCGGTAGAACCAATATCAGCAATAATAACAGCGGTGGCATTACTGTCAATCGGATATATCTTTGTTTTAAAATCATCAGCCGTTACGTTGCCAAATTTTATTTTCAGCTTATCCTGCCCGATTGTTGACGAAACAGTAATAAAAGAAAATAAAAAGCCAAAAAG
>JANORJ010000497.1:0-2538 GCA_031415255.1 Chitinophagaceae bacterium
CCCGCTGCTGTTGGTTCAATAGCGATAAAAGACTCAGCAGAAGTAAGATTGTACCTCGATGAATTTAAAGCCTTTTTTCCAGCAGATGCCATATTTGCTTACGGTATTCCTGCAAAAGATAAAAATGGTAAATCTGGAGCCAGAGTTCCATTATATGCACTTAAAACATTTGGCCGTGCCAATGCTAAGTTAGAAGGTGATGCAGTAACTGATGCCCGTCAGGATTTTGACCAGTACGGCAAAGTGGAAATAAGAATGGAGATGAACAAAGCAGGAGCCAACGCCTGGAAGAAATTGACAGAAGATAATGTTGGTAAACCTATCGCCATCGTTCTGGATAATATTGTTCACTCTGCGCCTAATGTTATCAGTGTTATTCCTGATGGTACTTCTTCTATTTCTGGAAGCTATACACAAGAAGATGCTGCTGACCTTGCCCGTATATTAAAAATTGGTAAACTACCTGCACCTGCTAAAATTGTACAGGAACAACAAGTAGGTCCGTCATTGGGTAAAAAAGCTATTGAAGGTGGTGCCAAAGCATTCATCATTTCATTTATTGTTATCTTCCTATTAATGCTGGTTTATTATAACACCAGCGGATGGGTAGCTAACATTGCCTTAATCTTGAACTTGCTGTTTACCGTAGGTGTGCTGGCAGGTTTTGGTGCATCGTTAACTGCACCCGGTATTGCCGGTCTGGTATTAACCATTGGTATGGCAGTGGATACGAACGTAATTATCTATGAACGTATAAAAGAAGAACTTTCAAAAGGCAAGGGATATATCCCGGCCATTAATGAAGGTTATAAACGATCATTACCGCCGGTGTTGGATGCCCACGTTACCGTCCTTCTTACTTCTATTATATTATTCACCTTTGGACTAGGACCTGTAAAAGGTTTTGCCACTACACAGATTATTGGTATCCTTTTATCATTATTCTGCGGTATCCTGGTTAGTCGTTGGATTACAGAATGGTTTACCAGCAAAAAGAAACACCTGGAATATTTTACCGGCATTTCCCGTCGTGTATTCAAACATGCTAAATATAAATTTATTGAATACCGCAAAGTTGCGTATGTGATTTCAATGATTGTATTGGCTCTTGGTATAGCCTCTTACTTTAATGGATTTGATTATGGAGTTGAATTTAAAGGAGGTCGCAGTTTCAGAGTTGGCTTTGAAAAACCCGTGGATGATATTGAAAAAGTAAGAGCTGATTTAAGAACTGCTTTCGGTGGAGAAAATCCTGTTATCAAAACAATTGGCAATAATGCCACATTAGATATCACTACTTCTTACGAAATTAATAATACAAGCAGGGCTGCAGATTCACTGGTAGAAACTAAACTGATAGCTGGTTTAAAAAATTACCTGCCTGAAAATATCACTTATGCAAAATTTGATAAGGAATATAAACAAAAATCTGATAAGGTGTTGCCCACCATTTCTGATGACTTGAAAAGAGGGGCTATAAAAGCTACGCTGTTTGCAATGCTTATCATCTTCCTGTATATATTTATTCGTTTCCGCGACTGGAGATATTCATTGGGAACTATTGTAGCATTACTACACGACGTATTTGTAACGCTGGCTGTATTTTCATTTGCCAGAACCATTGTTCCGTTCCCGTTAGAAATTGACCAGCATTTCATTGCGGCTGTATTGACAGTAATCGGTTTCTCGATGAACGATACGGTGATTGTATTTGACCGAATCCGTGAATACAGTGGTCTGATGCCAAATTCACCAAGAGGCGAGGTTATCAATAAGGCTATTAATGAAACATTGAGCCGTACTATAATGACATCATTAACCGTGTTCTTGACCATCCTTATCCTGTTCTTGGTAGGTGGTGAAGTAACAAAAGGTTTTGCATTCGCAATGCTGATTGGTGTTATCACCGGTACTTACTCTTCTATCTTTGTTGCTGCACCAATACTGGTTGACCTTGGTGGCAAAAGACCATTAGGTAAAAAAGCCGTGATAGAAAAAATAAAACCGGGGATGACGAAATCAACTAAGATTTAATAAAAACTCAGTTTAAAAGATAATAAAAAAACCTGCGGTAAAATATCGCAGGTTTTTTTTATGCAAAAGCAATATAGTTTTCGGTGCTTATTACTAGCAGGGAATATTTTTTTTGAGCAGATTAGCAGTGAAGAATTGTATAAAAAAAGGGACAACCTGTTTTAAAAAACATCTGTTGTCCCTTTGGTGGAGGCGACCGGAGTCGAACCGGTGTCCAAACATATTCGCCGAAAGCTTTCTACATGTTTATTTCATTATTAGTTGTCGGCAATGAGCAGGAAATGAGCAAACCAATTCATTACTTAGCTGGATGGTCTTAAACAATCAGCACAGCCTTTGATTGTAGCATCCTGTTTTATTTTGATGTCGGCGGCGGGGCTTGGTAACAGAACAACCGGCCCGGCGGCCCTAATGACTACTTAATCACTGATTAGGCAGCCATGGCATACTGAGTATTGCCATTTGAGTTTTTCGTATTCAGATTAAACTGCTAATTACGCAACG
>JANORJ010000498.1:0-4507 GCA_031415255.1 Chitinophagaceae bacterium
AGCAGACATTGCAAGAGAAGTTATAGAGCTTCGGGAAATGCCAGAAGAAGAGTTGAAAATATTAGCTCAAATCTATGAAAAACGAGGGCTTAAAAAAGAAACAGCCATGCAAGTGGCCATTGAACTAACCGAAAAAGATGCCTTAGGAACTCATATAAGAGACGAATTGGGCATAAACGAAATTAGCCAGGCAAACCCCATTCAAGCAGCTATAGCTTCGGGGGCATCATTTACTGTTGGCGGAGTATTGCCGCTTTTGGTTATCCTTTTTGCTCCAGTAAAAAGTATGGAATATTGGTTGTATAGTTTCACCATAATTTTTCTAGTTGTATTAGGAACCATTGCCGCAAAAACAGGTGGTTCAAGTATTAAAAAAGCAGTTTTGCGTATTGCTATTTGGGGTACAATTGCAATGGGTTTATCTGCCCTGGTGGGCTATCTTTTTGGCGTTAGAGTGTAACAAAAATTTGAGTAACAGAAATTATTAGCAGATTATATTGGCTTTCGGCAGGTCTTGTTTATGACTGATTAGAAATTGTATATTCAATCATTTCACTTATCTGTGCAGAAGCAAACCATTTTATTCCCTCATCTTTTTTAAACCATGTCAGCTGCCGCTTTGCATATTGCCGGGTACTGGTTTTTATTTTTTCAACCGCCTCATTCAAAGAAATTTTTCCATCCAGAAAATCAAACAACTCTGCATAGCCAACAGTTTGCAATGCATTCAGGTGGCGAAAGGGTATCAATTGTTTTACTTCTTCCAATTGTCCGGCTTCCATCATAGTATCAACTCTGGTAATAATGTTGCGGCGCAATGTTTCCTTTGGTAATTCCAGTCCAATTTTTATTACATTGAAATTTCTTTTTGCCTTCTCTCCTTTGCGAAAGGAAAGAACAGATTGCCCGGTACTTTCCAATACTTCCAATGCCCGCATCATCCGCTGTGGGTTTTGCATTTCACCTTCGCTACTGAACAACAGATCTTTTTGGTGTAGTTGCTCTTGCAGCCAATTTATTCCATTGGCCAAATAAGAATTGATAATCTGCTGCCGGATGGCCGGGTCAATTTCAGGAATTAAATCCAAGCCTTCGCAAAAGGCTTTGATATAAAGACCGGTGCCGCCAACCATTACAACTGTATTATGCTGTTGAAATAATTCAGCGGCTTTTTGCAACGCATACTGCTCAAACGTTATAGCCGTTACTTCATCCTGCATGGAATGAGAAGCGATAAAATGATGTTGCACCTGTTGTAGTTCTTCCGGCGAGGGTCTTGCCACACCAATAGTTAATTCTTTAAAACACTGACGGCTGTCAGCAGAAATAATTTCGGTGTTAAAATGCTTTGCCAGTTGTATGGCCACAGATGTTTTGCCAACCGCTGTGGGGCCGGTAATAATGACAACTGTTTTAAGTGTGGGTTTTTTCAAGAAAATAGTCAATGCTATTACTCAACTTACAATTAACAGGCTCTTCAAATTGAGTATTTGTATTATACATAGAGATTATACTTCCTCTTCACCTTCCACTTCTACCTCACCGCCTTCTTCTGTCATACCTATATCTTCGCCTTCTTCATTTTTTTCGCTAAACCCGTCACCGGTCACCTGCGTCAGATCATACTTCTCTTCTATGTCGGCAAATTTTGGCCCCAGCAAACCTTTCGTTCCATACTGGCTCGGTGCAATACCTTCTATCCTTGCTACGGAAGGATAAATAACCTTAGGGTTTTCTTCTTTTGATACATTAATCAGCTCAATAAGAAAACCCCAGTTTTTATTAAAATCATATTGATAAACAAAACGCTGATTGGGATTTTTGATTTCTGAGCCAATCGTTGTTTCACTCATAATAAGTGGTGGCACTTTATACTCTTTATCATATTGCTCGAGAGAAATTTCCTTGCCCTTCAGCCAATGGTCATTACTGCGATAGAAAGTAGCCTTGTGCTTATTGTCAAACTCATAGCCTTTCAATATCGTTTCATGCAAATGCTGAAAAGTGTGTGTGTGCCGGATAACAACATCACGATACACACTTTCGTCTTCTTCCAAATAAACCCTGAATTTTAAAATAGCCATACCGCAAATTTAAGATTTTAGCTGGTTGATTTTGGATTTTTAGGTTCTAATCCCATCTCTTTCGCCTTTTTAAGCATGAAATCATGTGCTGCTTCCTCTGTATTGGGTATTATACCATCCAGCATGGCATCTTTCAGCGCATCTTTTATTATACCAACCTGTTTGGATGGTGACAAGCCGAAGGTTTCCATAATCATTTCCCCGGTTATGGGTGGCTGCCAGTTGCGAACATGGTCTTTTTCTTCCACTTCTTTACACCGCTGGCGCACCAATTGAAAATTTTCAAGAAACCGTTTTACTTTTTGTTTATTCTTGGAAGTGATGTCTGCATTGCAAAGCAGCATCAGCGAATCAAAATCTTCACCTGCATCAAACAATAAACGGCGGATAGCAGAATCAGTAATATTTTCTTTTGTTACACTGATAGGACGAAGATGCAATTCCACCATTTTTCTTACAAACCGCATTTTTTCATTTTGCGGCAGTTTAAGTTTGGTAAATATTTTTGGTACCATTCTTCCACCGAGTGCTTCATGTCCATGAAATGTCCAGCCATGTCCTTCTTCAAATTTCTTTGTCGCCGGTTTAGCTATATCATGTAAAATGGCTGCCCACCGCAACCATAAATCGTTGGTGTTAGCCGATAAATTATCAAGCACCTGCAATGTGTGATAAAAATTATCCTTGTGCCCCATTCCATCTTTATACTCTGCTCCGGCCAAATCTACCATTGCCGGAAAGATGATTTGCAGCAGTCCGCTTTTGTAAAGCAAGTCAAAACCGATGGATGGTTTTGGCGAAGCCACAATTTTATTTAGCTCATCTGTTATTCTTTCCTGCGAAATAATTTTTATCCGGCTGGCACTGTCTTTTATTCCCTGCCAGGTTTTTTCTTCAATAACAAATGTCAACTGTGTTGCAAAACGAATGGCCCGCATCATCCGCAGCGGGTCGTCGCTAAATGTTTGTACCGGTTCTAATGGTGTTCGTATAATTTTATCTTCAATATCTTTTATTCCATTGAAGGGGTCAATGAGTTTGCCATAATCATTTTTGTTCAGGCTGATGGCAAGTGCATTAATGGTAAAATCCCGGCGGTTCTGGTCGTCCACAATCGTTCCGGGCTTCACTTCGGGGTTGCGGGAATCAAGACTATAGCTTTCTTTTCTTGCACCCACAAATTCGATATCAAAATCATCGGAAATTCTGATATGTGCTGTTCCGAAAGTTTTAAAAAAATCAACCTGCGGTATTGGATTGAATTGTTTAGCTACTTCGTTTGCTAGTTCAATTCCATCCCCCACACAAACAATGTCTGCATCATTCGTTTCTCTGCCAAGAATTTTATCTCTTACAAAACCACCAATTAAATAAGTTTCCATGCCCGATGCTTCGGCGGCTTTGGCGACTTTTTTCAATAAAAACAACTCCTTTTCTGTGCAATTAATTTCCATAAACGGTGTAAAGATAGAGAAGGTTTCAGGTTTGTAGTTTGTAGTTTCGAGTTGCTGCGTAAAAAGCTATGGACGTATTATTTTTACTGTGCCATTTACCCATTGTATAACGGAAGATGGTTCGGCAATACTTTTATCATCTTGCCGATAATTAACGATACAATCAACTCCTTTTTTAATTTCAGCTGAAATGGCAGTAAATATTTTTGCGGCGGGCTCACCAGAAATATTGGCAGAGGTAGAAACAAGTGGCTTGCGAAATCTTTTAATAAGATGTCGGCAAAATTCTTCGTTGCAAATTCTAATAGCAATGCTTCCATCCTTTGCTACCAAATTATCGGCCAGGCCAATAGCTCCTTCATAAATTACCGTGGTGTGCTTTTTTGCTTCTTGTAAATAATCAAACACCTGTAAATCAGGTGAGGCAACATACTTTAATACTTCTCTTTCATCCGCCACTAAAACAATCATTGCTTTTTCATCCGGTCTTTTTTTAAGTGCATACACTTTTTGTACGGCTGCTGCATTGGTAGCATCGCAACCTATTCCCCACACTGTGTCAGTAGGATAAAGAATGAGGCCACCGTCCTTCAGCACTTTCAAACATTGCTCAATATCGTTTTCAAAATTTACCATATAGATTTATAAACATCCATCACGGATGCTGCACATTTTTGTTGGGTAAAATTTTGTGCATGTTGCCAGCCTTTTTCAATCATTCCGGCAGCAAACTCTTTGTCCGAATATATTTTTTTCATGGCCGAAGCAATTTCAGTTGCACTAGCAGGACTTACATAATAAGCACCGTCGCCACCTGCTTCGGGCAGGCAAGAAGCATCGGAAGTAATAACCGGCAACCGGCTCCACAATGCTTCCAATACCGGAATACCAAAACCTTCAAAAAAAGAAGGATATATCATAGCAATGGCCGATTGATAAATAGCGGGAAAATCAATCGCTGATTTAAAG
>JANORJ010000499.1:0-1985 GCA_031415255.1 Chitinophagaceae bacterium
CTTACAGAACAATACGGAGACTACCAAAAAAACAATAACAGCAACCAGGTGAGGGAGAATTTTTTTCAGCAGGGAATTTTTCATTACTCTTCAATATTAGGCTGACAAAATAATGCTATTTTAGACTAAAATACCGATGCGCTGGCTTTTATTTTTGTCAAGATTGGCCTTTATCTGCGGACTTTGTTTCCTTTTATCCGTTTCATTGCTAATGCAGGAGTGGATAAGTGATGAAAACCTGAAATCGATGATTATTACCATTGGTTATTTAATGGGGATGATTGTAATTCCATTGGTCAACCTTTGTTACTTAGCAGTGTTGATAGTTAAACGAAAACTAAAAGAATTTGTGCCGGTTTGGTTGGTCATTGTCAACTTTTTATTTTTATTGACTTTACTATTTTTTATATTTTACCTCAATGATCCATACTATCATCAAACATAAACCAACCCGGTTGTTCCTTATTCTCGGTGGTTTTTTTATTGCCAACGCATTAATTGCGGAGTTGATGGGGGTGAAATTATTTTCCCTGGAGGAAACGTTTGGTGCCAAACCTGCTCATCTGAATATTTTTGGAAATGATTTTTCCTTCAACCTTACTGCCGGTGTGTTGTTATGGCCAGTAGTATTTATTATGACAGATATTATTAATGAATACTATGGAATGAAAGGAGTGAGGTTTCTTTCTTTTTTGGCCATAGGTCTTATCATTTATGCTTTCATTATGTTTCAGGGTGCTATCCATCTATCACCGGCTGGTTTTTGGGTAGGTAATTATGCCGGGCAAGGTGTGCCGGATGCTGATAAAGCATACCGTGCCATCTTCGGGCAAAGCCAATGGATTATTGTAGGCTCATTGGTGGCTTTTTTAATCGGGCAAGTGTTGGATGTATATATTTTTCATAAAATAAAAAGGGCAACTGGAGAAAAAAATATCTGGCTCAGAGCAACGGGTTCTACACTAGTGTCGCAGTTGGTTGATAGTTTTGTTGTATTGTTTATTGCTTTTTATATTGGCCCCCGCATTTCAAATAATCAGGGACAGCCATGGTCGCTTAATTTGGTGTTGACAATTTGTATTGGCAACTACATCTATAAATTTATTATGGCAATGGTGCTTACGCCGGTTATTTACCTGGTTCATAACAGAATTGAAAATTATCTAGGCCATGAACAAGCTGCAGCGATGAAGAAAGCAGCAATGGGAGAGGGGTAACAGAACTCCGTTCCGTTTTAACTATGACGGAAGGGAGTTCCGTCGTCCAGTTTTAATAATGCCAGCAACAATTTTATCTATCGGCAGCGTTACACTTGCTGCAGAAAAATCATTCCAGTCAACAAAACGAAAGGTTTCTGTTTCTCTGGTTGTTTCGTATACTTTCATTTGCTGTTCATCAAAATCAAAAGGTTTGTTTCTCAGCGGCACTTTTATTTTTTCTAATGGACTGGCAAAATAATAAATAGAAATAATCTGATGCTCCGGGTTGAAGGCAGACATTTGGAAATAGTCTGTTGTGTAAATATGTTCTCCGATGTCAACTTTTAAATTCATCTCTTCCATAAACTCCCGTTGCAAACAATCTCTTGTTCCTTCACCAAATTCTAAACCACCACCCGGAAATTTAGTAATGTAACTGCCACGAATCAGTTCATCACTAACCAGCACCTGTTTGCTTTCGTTAATAAGAATGCCGTAAACTCTGAGATTAAACATGAGGAGTTAAAATATTTTCTTGCGGAAGAAATACCAGCCAATAACTAGTGCAATGCCCAATGATAAAAAGGCGACAATATAAAAGGCATATTTCGAGTTTTCAAATCCACTTGGCACATTCATACCAAACAAACTGGCAATCAATACCGGAAAAGTGAGAACGATAGTGATGACAGCCAGTCTTTTCAACACCTGGTTTTGGTTGTTGGCAATAATACTGGCAAATGCATCGAGAGTGCTGCTCAGGATATTGGTATAAATATTGGCCAT
>JANORJ010000500.1:0-6439 GCA_031415255.1 Chitinophagaceae bacterium
ACAGGTTGGCCAAATTGATGGTGTGGATTAATGACAACATCACTTTTTTTACCTGCAGGCCAAAATTTTTCTGCTACCTTGTTTGAGTTAAACTCAATCTTATTTGCAAACTTGCGGATAAACTCCACGAAATCTGTTTGCTTTGAACCATCAGCCTTAACAATACTGTCTTTAAATTCATACCAAATTTTCTTTCCATCACTTAAAAGGATAGCACTTGCAAAGGGATAGGGAATTTGAAGATCTTTCCCAATAGCAACTCTTGATTTCAAAATCTGTCTTGTGGTTACACCAAGCTCTTGTAAATGAAAACAGGTGTACAATTCGATAAGAGTGTAAAAATTAACAGCTTTTATATTGTTTCCAGCAGACCAAGAATAGGTTTCGTTAAAAAGTTTCTTACCAAGCCTGTCATCCCAATACTCATTCAAATATCGCCTTACTTTGGCCTGAGGAATACTCAATAACTTACTAATGTCTGGAATTGTATAAATTCCTGAGCCTAATTGTTGTTTATGAAAATTTGTGGTTGACATTATCTTACAAAGCTACAAAGTATGAAAATAACATTCTATTTAAAGAATTATTAAAATATTCTCTCAAAACAACCTCCCTTGCTCTCCCGGCCTTCTGAAAATACTGGTATCCAAACTCCATTCCTCCGCATTCATGTTATAGAGCTTACCATACTTTCTGTATTGCTGCGCCACCATCTCCGCAATATTTCCTTCGCCCCGCATACGAACACCCCAGCGGGTATCATTTACTTTTCCATCGTGGCTTTGTTCTATCAGGTGCCATACTTTATCTGCCCGGTCAGGAAAGTTTTTAAACAACCAGTCGTGAAATAAAAATTTAATAGCTCCATTTAAGCGGATAAAAGTGTAAGCAGTAAATGTGGCCCCGTTGTCTGCGGCTTCTTTCATTATGCGTTGCATTTCATGTTCGTTTAATCCGGGTATCATCGGCCCCATCATAATGCCCATTCGTACTCCTGCACTGCTTAGTTCATTTATTACTTTTAATTTTTGTTTAGCAGTCGTTGTTCTTGGTTCCATTATTCTTCGCAGGTCGTCATTAAAAGAAGTAATGGATACCATGGCCGATACTAGTTTTTTCTTTGCCATTTCCTGTAGCACATCTTTGTCTTTTAGTATCCAGGAATTCTTGGTGAGAATGCCAACGGGTTGATTAAATTCATTGCATACTTCTAACAGACCTCTTGTCAATCGATATTTTTGTTCGGCAGGTTGATAACAATCAGTATTACCACTCAGCATAATCGGTGTGCCATCCCATTTCGGGTGCATTAAGAATTTCCGCAGCAGTTGCGGTGCATTTTTCTTGACAATAATTTTTCTTTCAAAATCAAGACCAGCACTATAGCCCCAATACTCATGTACGTTTCTTGCATAGCAATAAATACAACCGTGTTCGCAACCAGCATAGGGGTTCATGCTGTAGCCCATACCTACATCCTTACTTTCTACTTTGTTTACAATGGTTTTTGATTCCTGCTCCATATATATCGTTGGCGCATTACTTTCTTCCCAATCGTCAATGCCTTCAATATGTTCTCTGGTGCTTTCATTTTTTAAAAAGCGGTTTTTGGTGTTGAACTGTGCACCTCTGCCTGCCAAATACTGTTCGCCTTCTTCTTGTTTTTTTGCTGCCACTTTAAAATGGTCTTGCCTCAATTTCTCTGACATCACTATTTTGTTTTGGTTGTTACAAATAAAAAAGGAGAATAAAGAGTTGTCTCTTTCTCACTTAAACCGCCGTCAGGGTTTTCAACCGCTGACGGGGTTTCCATTTACTCACTTACTCTTTATTCTCCTTTGTCTCACATCACCCATCCCACTTATTATCAGCCGCCGTCCAGGTTTTCAACCACTGACGGGGCTTTTATCCAAACAATTCTCCCTGCTTCGTTGTTACAGGCAAATTCTGAAACTCAAATTTTTGAGCCGTGTGATACTTCATCCGATAGCTATCGGATTCTCCGGCAGGTCGTTTTAATAACGTCATTGTATCGGCAATAAAGCGACCCGTAAAATGACTGTTACTATATTCTAACCAGGCTTTTTCATATTGCCACGGTTTTAATTTTCTGCCAATCGTTAAATGTGGTTCCATGATGAAATGTGGCTTGTTATCATCATTCAGCTTCATCAGCCGTTGCCCATCCGTACGGATTTCTTTTATCAAATTTGTAACCGGCAGTTTGCTGGTTACATTAATATATATGGTATGAGAGGGGAAGCTGCCAAAATCTTTCAGTTCTACTTTAAATGGCGGATAACCCATTGCCACCGTTCGCAACCGGTTAATGATTCGTTCCTCCATCATTTCATACTGTGTAAAATTGACTAATGAAATTTGCGGCTTACCCCATTTTGCAAAGTCGGACTTGTATTCGGTTGCAAAATTTTCTTTCACTTTCATAATCCGGTTCCACAGTTCTTCATGCGGGCTCAGTACCAATAAATAATCATACACCCGGTAACCGGGTATTGTGTTGATAATCTTTTCCATAACCCATCATTTTAAGTGTTAGAAAATGCTTACCCATTTTCTTAGCATAAATTTACTAATTTATTTAGTTATTCCAAATTATTTTTACCACCTTTATGCTAGCAAAAAAATATTGACTATGGATGGGGAAGAAATTTATGGGGCAGCTTATAAGGGCTCAAAGCAATTCACACAAAAAGAAGTGAAAACAGCCAACGCCACCGGCTTTGGTGCAGCAGCAGATGATTATATGGAACGGGGTATTGACCTGAATGAACAGCTGATTAGAAATAAACCAGCTACTTATTTTTTTCGGATGAAAGGTGATGCCATGAAAGAAGCCGGCATTTTTGATAACGATGTGTTGATAGTCGACCGTTCAGTAAAGCTGGCGAATGGAAAGATTATTGTCGCTGTATTGAATGGAGAATTATTGGTGCGGCGATTTCATAAGAATTTTTCCTCAACATTTTTAATCCCGGAGAATAA
Organism: Chitinophagaceae bacterium; assembly: GCA_031415255.1. Classification (GTDB taxonomy): domain Bacteria; phylum Bacteroidota; class Bacteroidia; order Chitinophagales; family Chitinophagaceae; genus JJ008. Next base: position 3,004 of record JANORJ010000500.1, read on the forward strand.
CCGGTACAAAACAATTAACCTAGCAGAGTTCAGCGATTTTGTAATGTGGGGAGTAGTTACGTATGTTATTCATCAGGTGTAGCCCCGACGGCGGTTGAAAACCCCGACGGCGGCTACGGTAGCGATTAATTAAATAAAAAAATGGATATTCAGCCACTTATCGAAGGTCAATACTTCCACATCTACAATCGGGGAGTAAATGGTGAAGACCTCTTTAAAGAAAAAAGAAATTATTACTACTTTCTGCGACAGTATAAATTTTACTGTTCTGATGTGCTGGAAACGCTGGCATACTGTTTACTAAAAAATCATTTTCACCTGCTGGTATATATAAAAGAAAATATAGAAGTACCCCGCACAGATGGCAAAGAAGGAATGTTCAGGCTAAACGCATCAAAACAACTGGGCCATTTTTTTAACTCGTATGCCCAGTCAATTAACAAAGCTCACAAACGGACAGGCCCTTTGTTTGAATCGCCTTTCGAAAGAAAATGGATAGATAATGAAAGTTATCTTATGTCTATGATTTATTACTGTCACCGGAATCCACAGCACCATGACTTTGTAAAAGATTTTAGAGATTGGGAATTTTCTTCTTATGATTCAATAATAAGAAATGACAATAGACTGGTGGTGACTGAAAAGACAATAAATCACTTTAGTAATGTGGCTGCATTTAAAACGGCCCATTCTATATTTTTAGACGATAAAGAATTTGATAAATATATTATAGAATATTAATTTCTCCTTTAACCGCCGACGGGGCGAAAGCCGCCGTCGGAGTTAATTCATCGTCAGTTTAAAAATGAAAGCAATCGTTGACTGTAATAATTTCTATTGCTCCTGCGAACGGTTATTTAAACCGAAGCTGGATAATAAACCTGTTGTTGTATTAAGCAATAACGATGGTTGTATTATTTCACGAAGTAATGAAGCAAAGAAGCTAGGAGTAGAAATGGCCGGGCCTTATTTTAAAGCAAAGCAGTTGATAGAGAAATACGATGTAGCAGTTTTTTCTTCTAACTACAATTTATACGGCGACCTGAGCTGGCGGGTGATGGAAACGCTACGGATGATGCTGGGTAAAAAAAACGTAGAAGTATATTCTGTTGATGAAGCTTTTTTAGACCTAAGCATCTTTCCTGAAAATGAATTACAGGATGTTGCCGAAGGAATAAAACGAACAGTAGAAACATGGACGGGTATAAAAGTATCTGTAGGTGTTGCTCCCACAAAAGTGCTGGCAAAAGTTGCCAATCGTTTATCCAAAAAATATGTTGAGAAATACAAAGGTGTAATGGTGCTGGGCAATGAAGAAGAAATTACTACTGCTTTACAGCAAACTGAAATCGGAGATGTTTGGGGTGTAGGCGGGCAATATGCAGAAAAACTGAAACAACATTTTTGCATTTATGATGCGTTGCAATTAAGCCGTATGAGTGAGGAGTTTGGAAAGGTGCACCTCGGTGGTGTGGTAGGCAGCCGCTTACTCCGTGAATTAAAAGGCATTCCATCAAAAGATATGGAAGATGAACTGGTAAGTAAAAAAATGATTGCGACAACAAGAATGTTTGGAAGCCCGGTTGGTGATATTACGTCTATAAAAGAAGCCGTGGCGACTTACACCTCAAGAGCTGCGGAAAAATTGCGTAGACAACATAGTGCTGCCCGGATTGTGAGTGTTTTTGTTGTATCAAAAGAAGAAAATCACAACGTTACTTTTAACCGTGGTGTTACACACAGCAACTACATGACATTACCTTCCGCTACATCCTTTACGAATGAATTAATAAAACCAGCGGTAGCATTGGTTGATACATTATTTAAGGAAGGCACTTTGTATAAAAAAGCAGGTGTAATGCTCAGCGGCATTGTTCCTGATAATTCTATACAGGGAAATCTGTTTCTATCATCAACCAAAAACTGTGAACGAAAACTAATGGAGATGATTGACAATGTTAATTTCAGTCAGCGGGATGATGTATTAAAGTTTGCCGCCTCTGGTACAGACCGTAACTGGAAGATGCAACAGAATTTTATAAGCAATCGTTATACATCAAGATGGGATGAGTTATTTAAAATCAGCTAGTCAAACAAGCCTTTTGGCTTAGGCTTGGTTTTTGGCAATATGGCAGGGTCAATAAATTTAGGTTTTATCAAATTCAATCCACAAGCAGCATTCATTTTATCTACTAAATAAACGGTTAGTTCCGGCGAAGTAGCTTCATCATGCATGTGCATGAAAAAATAGAGTTCTTCCATTCCCTTATCTAACCAGTATTTCATTCTATCTACCCAAGCATCAATTCTTGTATTATCGGTGTGGTGCAAACTATTGCCTACATAACGGATAAAAGTTTTTGGCAGTGTCAGGTGCATGTGGCCACAATCCCTTCTACCCGCTGTATCAGTTATTACTGCTCCCATATTATTAGCCCGGAGAAATTCAAACATATCTTCCTTGTCCTTTTCTTTACCAAACCAATCGTGGTGGCGAACTTCTAAAAAAAATTGTAAATCGGTGGGTAATGATTGTAAATAAGTAAACAATTCCTCTTTTCTTTTTGGAGAAAAACTATCACTTACCTGTACGAAGATGGGACCGAGATTTTTTTCGAAAGCTGTTACTCCTCGCAAAAATTCGTTGGAGATAAAATCTTTTCCCTTCAAACTTCCAAAGTGAGTGACGCCTTTGTACATTTTCGGACAAAACAAGAAATCTTTATCCTTTGCTTTTTCGGCCCATTTTTTAATTCCCAATTCACCATACACTTTATAATGCGTAGCATTCAGTTCAATACAATTATAATGCTCCACATAATGCTGCAGAAAATCTTTCTCCTTTGTTTTTGGGGGATATATTTTGCCAACCCATTCTGTCCTTCCCCATTTGGCACAGCCCACATAAACTTTAGGGTTCTTTGCGGGTTTACCTTTCAATATATTTTTATTATACGCAGGTTCTGCTGGCAATGAAAAATCAATACTATCTAATTCATCTTCCAATACTCTTCCAAACTCCATAAAAACTCATTTTACTATGAGAATAAAGTTAGGAGTAAAATTCTGTAACTTGTTAGCACTAAATTTCTGCTATGCGACTGCTTGTTCTATTGCTTCTGTCATCTATTGCCTGCATTGGTCAGCCAAGACCGAACATCATTTATATAATGAGTGACGACCATGATGCAGATGCTATCAGTGCTTACAATAAAAAATTTATTAAAACCCCGAATATTGACCGTCTTGCAAAAGAAGGTGTTTTGTTCAGCCGGAATTTTGTAAGCAATTCTATCTGCGGGCCAGTAAGAGCTACATTGATTACCGGACAACATTCGCATAAAAATGGAATGAAAGATAACCGCACCAGATTTGATTCTTCCAAACTTACTATGCCGAAAATATTTCAGCAGAATGGTTACCAAACCGCCATTGT
>JANORJ010000501.1:0-2013 GCA_031415255.1 Chitinophagaceae bacterium
GGCAATCATTGTTTGGCGGACAACTTTTAAGGGCTTTGGGTCTTTCACTTTTAGCTGTAGGTACTCTTTTTCTTTATTATAAAAATAAAATTAAAGCTTTTGTAGCTGCCATTATTCTGCTTGTAGTAAGCACACTGGACATAACACTTGTAAGTAATAATTATTTCAGTAATGATAAAGGGCCGTATCTCAATGCACCGCAACAACTTTTTATACCTGCAGATGAATATGGCAGCAGCAATTTTTCTCCTAATGCAGCCAATACAGAAATTCTGAAAGACAAAGATCCAAATTTCAGAGTTTTTAATACGCTGGACAATCCATACTCCGAGTCGAAGACCTCCTATTTCCATAAATCAGTTGGGGGCTATCACCCTGCTAAACTGCGGATTTATCAGGATATCATAGAAAGATATTTATCATCCAATATCAATCATGGTATATTAAATATGCTGAACACAAAATATTCTATTGAACAAGATTCGCAGACTGGTCAGATTATTGCAAAAAGGAATACTGATGCCTTTGGCCCTTGCTGGTTAGTAAAAAATGTTAAGATAGTGGATGATAGAGTAGCCGCCATACAGGCACTTGGCAATACCAATTTAAAAGATACCGCCATCGTTGATAAATCATTCAGCAAAAATGTGGTGCAGCCGCAGTGGGATTCTGCTTCATCCATCAAAATGACAAAATTTGATAATGATGTAATAGAATATGAAGCCAATTGTAATGCGCCACAGTTTGCCGTGTTCAGCGAAGTGTTTTATCCGCTCGGGTGGAATGCTTACATAGATGGAAAGAAAGCAGACTACTGCAATGTGAACTATATTCTTCGTGGCTTATCAATACCTGCTGGTAAACATGCTGTCAAATTTGTGTTTGAACCAGCTTCAGTTAAAAAAGGTATTTCAATAATGTATATATCCTCCATCATTATTCTGATTGTATTGCTTGGTGGAATATATATGCACTTTAGAAAAGAAATGCAGGATGGCAAAAAAGGTATTGGTGGCAAACTTCATGGAGATGGGGTTGCATGAAAAAGGTTCTGGCGATAGCCCCCTACCCTTACCTTCCATATTTTTCAGGTGGGCAAAAATTTATTGCGCAGTTTTTCGAACATCTTGGTTCCACAATTGATCTCACGGTAATTTCAGTAGCAGAAAATGATTTTGCGTTAGCAAAATCGTATAAAACAATTCCGCTGCTAAAGAAATCATTTTCGAGATATGTTGACCGCAGCCTTATTGCCAAGCTTATCAACCTCACAAAAAAAGAAGGATTTGATACTATCATCTGCGAACACCCCTACTTTGCCTGGTTAGCATTTGCGGTAAGAAAAAGAACGGGCATTAAAGTAATCATCCATACGCATAATATAGAATACCAACGTTTCCGATCCACCGGTAAATGGTGGTGGCCGGTGCTGAAAGGATATGAGAAAAGAAGTTTTGAAAAAGCAGATGGTCTTTTTTTCATTACTCCTGAAGACAGGGATTTTGCCATCAACAATTGGAAAATAGATAAAGAGAAATGTATTAACCTGCCATTTGGCGTGGAAATAAAAAGTTACCCCGAAGACAGAGCCACGACTAAACAGCTTATTGCGGAGAAGCATGGTATTGGTGATAATGAAAAAATATTGTTGTTTAACGGGCTGCTGAATTACAAGCCAAACATTGATGCTTTACAAATAATTCTTGAAAAGATAAATCCGCTTTTACTTTCGCAACCATCTTTTGCTTATAAAATTATTATCTGCGGAAAAGGATTGTCGGAAGAAATGAACTCTTTAAAAAACTATGCTGCTAAAAATATAATTTATGCAGGCTTCGCAGAAAGCATTGAACCCTACCTTAAGGCGGCAGATATACTGCTGAACCCGGTGCAAAGCGGCGGAGGCGTTAAAACTAAAATGGTTGAAGCGATTGCTTATGGGACAACTGTTGTGGCGACAGAAACTGGAGCAACCGGTATTTTAAAAAGTGTATGCGGCGATAAACTTATTGT
>JANORJ010000502.1:0-3245 GCA_031415255.1 Chitinophagaceae bacterium
GAAATTGAACAAGCCAGCGACTTTAAATTCGGTGCTAATGTGGCTAAAGTTTTTGACGATATGGTGAACCGCTCCGTTCCATATTATGGTGAAATGCAACGGATGATGGCTGAACTTGCCGCCAACCATGCCGCTGAAGGCACTTTTGTATATGACCTCGGCTGCTCTACCGGCACTACGATGATTGGTATGAATACAATGGTAGACCAGAACATCCGTTTTATCGGCATTGATGACTCGCAGGAGATGCTGGATAAGTGCAAGTCAAAATTAATGGAGCTTGGTTTTTCCCGTCCCTATGAATTGCAATGCGCCGACCTGGGACAAGGAGTAAAAATTGAAAATGCTTCGGTGGTTGTATTGTGTCTTACGCTGCAGTTTGTGCGGCCTATTTACCGGGAACAGGTACTAAAGAATATTTATGATGGTTTAAATCCCGGTGGGGTTTTAATATTGGTAGAAAAGATACTGGCGGAAGAAAGTAATTTCAACCGTGACTTTATTGAATATTATTATAATTATAAACGCCGAAATAATTACAGTGAGATGGAAATTTCTCAGAAAAGAGAGGCGTTGGAAAACGTACTGGTGCCATATAAACTAAGTGAAAATATTACGCTGCTCCGTGACAAAGGCTTTGCTCATTGTGAGGTGTTTTTTAAATGGTATAATTTCGCCGGCATCATCGCTGTTAAAAAATAGGAAATGGTTAGTATCGGCAACTTCTTCTTTAAATACCGCAACTGGATTTTTATTCTTTTCTATGCGGCACTGTTTATTCCGTCGTGGCCCTTGTTTTCATCAAAAGAAATTGGTAGCCCATATTATTTATTCCCAATAGGTATTGGCTTATTCATCACCTGTCTCGGTCAGTTGATTCGTGGATTGACAATTGGTTTAGCCTACATCGTTCGTGGTGGTAAAGAAGGTAAGCCCTATGCAGAAGGATTAGTGACCGAAGGAATTTTTAATCATTGCCGCAATCCTTTGTATGTTGGAAATATTTTGATGCTGCTGGGTGTTGGCATTCTTGCTAATTCATTAGTGTATGTAGCCATAGTAATTCCAATCTTTTTATTCATCTACCAGGCTATTGTTTTAGCAGAAGAAAATTTTTTACGGGGAAAATTCGGACCTGGCTTTGATGAATACTGTAAAAAAGTAAATCGCTGGATTCCTAATCTGAAAGGTATTGGTAAAACTTTCAGCAGTATGCAGTTTAACTGGAAGCGTTGGATATTGAAAGAACATACTACACAGTTCATCTGGCTGATTGGTATTGCGCTGTTGCTTTTATTTAACTATCCTGAATTAACCGGATTCGATAAGCCGCTTAGAAATCTGCTAACGGGCATTATTCTGGGAGCATTGGTACTGATATACATTCTTATTCGGTATTTGAAAAAGACGGGAAAGTTTAAAGAGTGAGCCACACATAAATACATACTTGCCACAAATTACACGGATTAACACAGATTATTAAAGCTGCTTACGCAGCTTTTTATAGCCAGGAATTCATCCAAATTTTCACGAAAAATAGAAGAGAGTTTTTTGTATGATTTCTTGTCAATTCGTGGCTTATTGCATTCTTTGTATTAATCTGTGTTAATCCGTGTAATCTGTGGCCAAAATAGCTGTTTCCCACCTTCGTAAACAACAACCGGGTTTTGTTGTTATTTTTGCCTGTCCCCCATAGTCTCGCCTCAAACGAGACAAAGGTGGACTTAAAAAATTTGTGAGCTATGATTAAAACAGGCAATCCTATTATCAGCATCTACACCGAAATGACTCCCAACCCGGAGACCATGAAGTTTGTGGCTAACAAGCTGTTATATCCCGGCAAGAGCATAGATTTTCCTGATGCAGAAAGTGCAAAACCTTCACCGCTGGCAACTGAGTTGTTTGGTTTTCCTTTTATTAAGGCGGTATTTATTGCCAGCAATTTTGTGACCTTAACAAAAGTGGCTGATATTGATTGGACGGATGCTATCCCTTCTATCCGCCAGTTTTTAAAAGAATACCTGGAAGAAGGAAAGGCTGTTATTAATGAAGAAGAATTAGCAGCAGTAAAACAAACCAGTAGCAATGAAGTAAGTGCCGATGATGATGATGTAGTAAAAAGAATTAAAGAGTTGTTAGATAATTATGTTCGCCCTGCAGTGGAAATGGACGGCGGTGCTATACAGTTTAAAAGTTATGATGCCGGTACAGTGAACCTTGCGATGCAGGGAAGTTGCAGCGGTTGCCCTTCATCCATGATAACATTGAAAGCTGGTATAGAAGGTATGATGAAAAGGATGATACCGGAAGTGAAGGAAGTGGTGGCGGAAGCGGAGTAAGAATCGCTGATTACAGGATTATAAAAGATTTTAGGATTAAGCGGCTGATGACCGCTTTTTTGTTTGGCCACAGATGAACACAGATAGAGTTTTGAAGTGAATTTTTTATGTATTCATCTTTGGCTAACCTTTCTTCCAGATTACATTCCTTTCTTTCAAATACTCCATCACAAAATCAAAACATTCTTTTCGGTTGCCTACCAGTTCAGGCGGAAAAACACCTTTTTCTGTAAACAATCCTTTTGCAATAAGGTTTACAGCGGCGGCACAAGTATAGCCGGTTGTTCGTGCCATGGAGGAGGTTTTTGTTTCCTTATCATAGCGGTCGAGTAAACTATATTCAATCGATTTGTTCTCGCCTTTCACTATTACTTTCATTACCGTAAATTCTTCTTCTTCCGGACCTAGTTTCCATTCATTAATCAACAGCTTCGCTGTAAAGTCCAGAGGAGTGATATCAACTTCTTTGATCCGTATTGGTGTCATATCAAAAAAACCAGTTTGTTGCAATGCAATTATTAAATCAACATGGCCAGGATAACGCAATGTTTTTTCTTTCATATCCGGGATATGGCTCATAGTATAAATCAAAGAACGAAGTCCATCGGTGTTGAATGCTTCGAGTTGTCCTACTTCATCAAAACTTATTATTTCTTTTTCACTTAATGCAGGCTTGGTAACAATCACTCCATTCTCCATCAATCTTGAAGGACGAATATATTCCTGTATCACATCCACCGGAGAAAAAGGAGCTTTATAATTAAAAGGCGGTTTAGGGTTTTGAGGTAATCCGCCAACATAACATTCAAAAGAATCAATTTTTATTTCCTCATTATACCGGCCAATAATAAAATTGCTGACTCCGGGAGCTACGCCACAATCTGTAATTGCTGTTACTCCATTTCC
>JANORJ010000503.1:0-1715 GCA_031415255.1 Chitinophagaceae bacterium
TTATGGGTATTGCTTCGCAAAAAAATTTTATTGCTGTCTATCACATGGGGGTGTATGCCGATCCAAAATTGTATAAATGGTTTGTTGATGAATTTGCAAAAGCTGGTGTTGGAAAATTAGACATGGGTAAAAGTTGCATCCGTTTCAAAAATTCTGAAAAAATCCCCTATAAACTTATTGGTGAGCTGGCTTCAAAGATCACACCTGATGAATGGATTACTATGTATGAAAAAGCACTAAAAAAATAAATCATGAGTAACGACCCGGTTGAAAAAGCGACGCAAACCCAAATAGCTAACATTGAGAAAAACACCGGCAAGAAATTGGAAGAATGGATTGCTATTGTAAACAAAAGCGGCTTATCCAAACACGGTGAATTGGTAAATTTTTTAAAAGAGAAACATGCCTTTACTCATGGTAATGCAAATGTGATTGTGCATTATGCTAAACAATCTCATGCCGGTGCTGCTGAAAACAGCGATTATTTAATTACGGAACAATATAAAGGCAAAGAGAACCTGAAACCGTGGTATGATAAAATAATGGCCGAGATAATCAAGTTTGGTAAAGACATAGAAATAGCACCTAAGAAAGCTTATGTAAGTTTGAGACGAAAAAAACAGTTTGCTATTCTTCAGCCATCTACCAAGGATAGGTTGGATGTTGGGTTAAATATTAAAGGAGTTGCTGCATCGGGCAATGTGGAAGAAGGATCAAAACGGAATGCTATGTGTACACACCGCATTCGGGTGGAGGATGCAAAGACAGTCAATAAAGATTTAATTGCTTGGATTAAGCATGCATACGACCAAGCCGGGTAAGAAAAACCGCCCCGTTTTTAGCAGGGCGGTCTTTATAAAAGTATTAATAATTTATTTCTTCCTTGTATACTTAATCTGCATGGTATTGAATTCTTTTCCATCAGGCATTGTGATATACATTTTCATTTCCTGTGTATTGTCATCAATGATTTGAAAAGTTTCACGAACATCGCAGTCTTCTTTTGTTCCCGGGTCTGTCATTCTTCCTTTCATCGTAATTGTTTTAGTCGCCTCATCCCAAGGTCCTTTCAACAGCATGATACCGCTGCCCATATTATCAATCCAGGTACTTACGAATTCTTTTTTATGAATATCATATGCCACAGTGCTCATGCCATTAAAAGGCATACCCATCATATCACCTGTGTGAGTAGATTGCTGATAAAGGCCATTAAATACCATTTTGTTTACTGCAGTAGAAGTACTTTTTTGTTCAGGAGCTCCGGGAACCATCCACATGGTTACATCTCCATTCCAGGTACCATCCCATTTCGCCATCATTTTGTGAACATCACCAGGAGTCATATAGTCCTGCCAGTTTTTCATCATTGTGGCAGAGTCAAGCTCCGGTTTTGGTTCAGTGCTGGTTGTTGATTCATCCTTTTTTGTTTCAGACGAGGTAGTTTCTTTTTTTGTATCGTCTGTTTTCTTTTCGTTGTTGCAGGAAGCGATTATAAAAGCTACTGCGCAGAGAGTTAAGGTTATTTGTTTCATATAATAATTTTAAGGGGATAAGGTACAAACTCTTGTGAGAGTTATCAAGAAATAAAGGATGGAGCCGTAAAATCGCCGGATGAATAGTGATTGATTAACTTAACTGCTTGATTTTTATCTGCATAACCGTAGCAATACTGGTAGCCCTTTCTTTGATAATAAACGCATTATTACCGTCAA
>JANORJ010000504.1:0-7826 GCA_031415255.1 Chitinophagaceae bacterium
TGTAATGCCTTTTTACAAAGTGCAATAAGTTGTGCTTTGTTTGCTGCTCTCTCCTTTATATCTCCTGCATATTTTACTGCTGCCTGTACTCTTTCCTCTTTTATAGCGGATAAATACCGCATGCTAACTGATACATCAATCGTCGGTAAGGGTACACTCAGGTCCATTGCACTTTGCGAAGTCCACATACCTGTACCTTTTTGCCGGGCCTTATCCAGTATCAGATCTATCAGGTGACCTCCCGTATCATCATCTTTTTTATGAAATATATGGCCTGTTATTTCTATAAGAAAGGATTGCAGTTCTGTTTTATTCCAGTCTGTAAAAATTTGTTGTAGTTCTATATTGCTTACTCCACCGTTTTTAAGTATACCATAAATTTCACTGATCAGCTGCATCATGGCATATTCAATTCCATTATGCACCATTTTAGTATAATGCCCGGCAGAACCGTTACCAATAAAAGTAACACATGGTCCATCCTCTGTTTGCGCAGCAATTTTTTCCAGTATGTTTTTTAATTCAGCATAACCATCTGCACTGCCACCAGGCATCATGCTTGGGCCGAACCTTGCACCATCTTCACCACCACTTACTCCCATGCCGGTAAAATGGATACCGGTTGGCTTCAATCGTTCGATCCTTTTATCGGTATCAATAAAATGAGAATTGCCGCCATCAATTAATATATCACCGGGTTGCAGTAATGGACTTACTTCATCTATTACCATGTCTACTATTTTCCCTGCGGGTACCAGCATCATAATGCGGCGGGGTGTTGCAAGTTTATTGACCAATTCCTGCATAGAAGTGGCAACTTGTACCGGTTTTCCTGCGCCTGCTTCAGTTAATTTTTTTTGCTGGGCCGGATCCCGGTCATAACCGCAGACTACAATGCCTTTATCTGCAATATTAAGTACAAGGTTGAGTCCCATAGTGCCTAAGCCTATCATTCCAAATTGTGCGGACATAGAGATTTTATTTGTGAAGATACGGAGGGGATCATATAGAAGCTTTAACGTCTTTAGTTATAATAACTATTTGACCAAAGTTTATTTTTTTGTAAATTGCATCAAATCATTTGGTATGGCTGGTACAATAAATAAATCTAAATCTGTTGTCCGCTCCCGGCGCAGGGCAGTGGCTAAACCAATGACGAAGGCTGAAATGATTCAGAAAATGCTTGCAGACCAGAAGTTTATCCGTGAAGCAATTCAGAATGGCATTAGCTTTAAAGAGCTTAGAGATAAATATGGGTATAAGTTTGCAACCGTATAAGTACATAATACATAAGTCAGATTATTACTCTTTTATAACTGACTCAGGCGCAGAATATATATGCTATTTCTCTCCCTATGGTATGTATTTTAAAAATTACCCTGAATTAAGCCCTAAAATTTTCGACTTCAACCTGGAGTTAAAAAATAAAACAACAAAAACTTTTGGTACTGATAAACGCATTGCTGATACAGTTATTACTATTGTTGGTGAGTTTTTGAATTCAAAGGTTAATGCTGTGGTTTATGTTTGTGACCCTACAGATGGAAAAGGTTATCTGCGTGCCCGGAAATTTAAAACTTGGTTCAATTATTACGAACATTCATCACATCAAATTCTTCAATTAAACGGGGATATTAATGCCGGTGGAATAACACTTTACACAGGCTTACTTGTTCATAAAAAGAATAAATTCAGAAGCCAATTTATTGAAGCATATCTTGATTTGATTGACTATGATGATAATGTCAAATAAGTTTATGTTATTCTGCAGTTCTCTCTAATCTGCAATGTTAAGTACGAAATAAAACATATTTGAAATTTCGCAAATGCTCAATAGCGAACAGAACTCCGAACGGAGCGTCGCAACGTCAGCCCAATAGTAGCAATACAGCTGGCTAACACACCTGTATTTTTAGTATCTTCACACATTCAAAAAATTACAGGTAATCCTGTGTCATCCGATTTAACACCATTACATTTTGCGTTTTACAGAGTTTAATTTTCATCCCAACCTGCTGGAAGGTATTGAGGCTTCTAATTACGAAAATGCCACACCGGTGCAGGAACAGGTGATACCGCCGATAATGGCTGGTAAAGATGTGATTGCTTCGGCACAAACCGGTACAGGAAAGACGGCGGCTTTTTTACTTCCGGTAATGAATGGCCTTCTTAGTAACCATGTCGATGGAAAAGTTGGCGCATTAATTATTGTTCCGACAAGGGAACTAGCTATCCAAATTTCGCAACACATGGAAGGGTTGTCGTATTTTTCTCATCTAAGTTCCATTGCGATATATGGTGGTAATGATGCACAAAGTTTTGTGGCGGAGAAAAAAGCATTGCAGAATGGAGCTGATATTATTGTTTGCACACCGGGTCGTATGATTGCCCACTTGAACATGGGGTATGTAAATATGAAGGGCTTGCAATATTTGGTATTGGATGAAGCAGACAGAATGCTGGACATGGGTTTTCAGGATGATATTAATAAAATATTACAAACATTGCCAGCTAAGAGGCAAAATTTATTGTTCTCTGCTACGATGCCACCGAAAATAAGGCAATTGGCAAAAAAGATTTTGCATGAGCCGGTAGAAATTAATATTGCTATATCTAAACCGCCGGAAAAAATTATACAAAAAGCTTATGTGGTGTACGAGCCACAGAAGCTGCCATTGATTAAAAAATTATTGAAGGAAACGCCGTATAAAAATGCTCTCATTTTTTGCAGTCGCAAACAAACAGTGAAGCAACTGACAAGAGAATTGAAGCAAGGTGGTTTTAACATTGCAGAAATTCATAGTGACTTGGAACAAAATGAAAGAGAATCTGTGTTGAGTGCATTTACTGCGGGTCGTATTCCGGTGTTGGTGGCTACGGATATATTAAGTCGTGGTATCGATATTGATACAATAGATGTAGTTATAAATTATGATGTGCCGGGTGATGGCGAAGATTATGTGCATCGTATTGGCCGTACAGCAAGAGCTGAAGCAGATGGGGCTGCGTTTACATTGATAGGTGAAAAGGAACAGGGGAAGTTTGCGGCTATTGAACAATTGCTGGAAAAAGAAGTTGAGAAAGCAGAAGTGCCGAAAGAATTTGGCGAAGCCCCAATATATAATCCACGAAACCGTTCTGGTAGTTCTGGTAACAGAGGAGGAGGACCGCAACGAAGATTTCATCGCCCATCGCAGGACAGAAGACATAAATAAAAAATTGTAATTTTAAGGATGGTATTGAAACTACTTACCAATAAAGGCAGATTGCTGTGTATGCTGGCATTATTGCTGATTAGTTTTGGCTGTGCCAGAAAAATAGCGACAGTACAAGTTGAACCATTACCACAGCCTATTAAAGCGATCAGCAACCTTGTTCCAACTATTGCAATAAAGGATACTATTATAGATGATGTAACAAAAAGGGATACTGCAAAAATTACTCCTTCGCCCATTATTACCGATATAACAGAAACCAAGGAAATCAAGGGAAGATATGCAAGAGCCAACCGTCTATATGCTGCAATGATAGATTCGATGGCAAAAGTAATTCTGGAATATCCAATACAGGATTCGGCTGGTCTTCCTTATGCGACTGATTGGGTGGGTACTCCTAATATGGGTTTGCGTCGTCCTAATTATGTTATCATCCATCATACTGCTACTAATAATTGTAACAATGTGATACAGGAATTTACAACTCCGGGTGGAAGAGAGGCCAGTGCTCACTATCTTATTTGTAAAGATGGAACGGTGTACCACCTGCTGAACGATTTGTTGCGGTCGCATCATGCAGGTGATAGCAAATGGGGAAATACGACGGATTTAAATTCCAGCAGCATTGGTATTGAATTAGATAATAACGGCTATCAACCGTTTACAGAAGAACAGATGAATAGCTTAACGATACTACTTGGCCGCTTGAAAGATGCCTATAAAATACCTGCCGCAAATTTTATCGGTCATGGCGATATAGCACCCGCAAGAAAGATGGATCCTAACTGGCGGTTTCCCTGGAAGGAATTGAGTGAAAAAGGATTTGGTCTTTGGTGGGGTGACACAACTAATGTGAAGGTGGATAATAATTTTGATTACCTGATGGCACTCAGAATCATTGGGTATGATATTTCTGCACCAGCCTCGGCAGTAGCTGCTTTTAAAAGGCATTTCATGAAGGATAATTCTGGTGGAGGTATGAATGCTGTAGTGAGGAAAATAATTTATGCGGTGTATCGCAAGTATCAGTAACAGCTTATTTTATCAGCAATTTTAAATACTGTTACATGAAGAAAGGTTTTATTCTTTTCAGTTTTCTTGTCATTATCATTGTTACTTACAGTTGCACCCAAAGTAAATATGCTGCCAGTAATAAAATTTATAAGAAGCAGGTAGAAAATTATGCAAAGCTCCTGGCAGAATACCCGGTAAAAGATTCTGCCGGATTACCTTACGCAGCCAATTGGACAGGCACTACCAATCTTTCTATGCGCCGCCCCAATTTTGTTATCATTCATCATACGGCGCAAAACAGTTGTGAACAAACATTGCAAACGTTTACGGTGGCTGGTTCAAGAGAAGTAAGTGCCCATTATGTTATTTGTAAAGATGGTACGGTGCATCACATGCTGAATGATTTACTGCGGGCACATCATGCCGGAGTAAGTAAGTGGGGGAATACCACCGATTTAAATTCATCGAGCATTGGTATTGAACTGGATAATAATGGCTTTGAATATTTTTCAGAAGCACAAATGAATAGTTTAGTAATACTGCTTGACAGGTTAAAAAAGGCATATAATATTCCGGCTTCCAACTTTATTGGTCATGGCGATATAGCACCAACAAGAAAGAACGATCCTAACTGGCGATTTCCATGGAAAGTATTGTCGGAAAAAGGTTTTGGTAATTGGTATGATGATGCAACGAATGTTTTGCTGCCAGCCGATTTCAATCGTTTGCAGGCGTTGCGGATAATTGGTTTTGATATTAAAGATAGCAATGCGGCTATTATTGGATTTAAAAGACATTGGCTGCAGGATACAACAAAAGGACTCAATGACTCGCAATTAAAAGTACTTTATCAATTGAGTAAAAAATATCAGTAGGATTGTCGCGACGCATCTGGCCGCTACGAAGTCTCAATTAATTAGAACAATTTATAAGCGGCCTGATGCATACTACAAAGATTTATCTGCTATTTATTCATTTCTATTTTTTAATTTCACCATCCTACCGAAAACTGCTTGCCGGTTATGGACGATAAAAAAGAAAAATGACAGCTGAACATCAACGACTGGCAGTTAACGCTACCAAAGAAATTCCACTGGCACAATGGGGCCCTTATTTAAGCGAACGGCAATGGGGAACCGTAAGGGAAGACTATGGTCCGTGGGGCGACGCTTGGAATTATTTTCCATTTGACCATTCACACAGCCGCACCTATCTATGGGGTGAGGATGGATTAGCAGGTATCAGTGATTTTTTCGGCAACCTTTGTTTTGGCATTGCATTGTGGAATGGTAAAGATTCGATTCTGAAAGAACGGTTATTTGGATTAAGCAACCCCGAAGGCAATCATGGCGAAGATGTAAAAGAATTATACTACTATCTCGACAACCTGCCTACGCATTATTATATGGAATACCTGTACAAATATCCACAACAGGAATTTCCATATGAAAAACTACGAAAGGAAAATAAAAATCGAAACCGATTAGAACCAGAGTATGAAATATTGGACACTGGTGTGTTTGATGATAATCAGTATTTTGATGTGCAGGTAACCTATGCCAAACAAAATGCTCAGGATATTTTTATTAAAATAGATATTACTAACCGCTATAGCAAGGCCGCTGAAATAACGGTGTTACCAACTCTTTGGTTTTATAACAGAGAAAGCTATAAGGGGTATAAAAAAATGCCAGCCATTGAGTATGTAGATAAAAATACTGCCAAAGCGGAGCATGAAAAGATGGGGGATTATTATTTTTATTTTCAACCGGCAGATGATTGTTTGTTTACTGACAACAAAACCAACAAAGAAAAATTATTTGGCGAGGCTAATGCAGACATTTTTGTAAAAGATGCTTTTCATGATGCAGTTATTAATAAACTACATGTAAAAGAACTTTCTAAAAGAAAGACCGGCAGTAAATTTTCTCCAGTTTATAATATGAAAATAAATGGGGGCGCCACTAAAACCATTTATTGTCGATTAAGTAAAGATATTGTTGAAAATCCTTTTGGTGCGTCACTGAAAAATGTTTTTGAATTGCGCAAGCAGGAAGCCGATGAATTTTATGCTGCCATTTTACCCAAAGGAATGAGTGATGATATGGCCCGGATTCAACGACAGGCATTGGCCGGTGTATTGTGGAGCAAACAATTTTATCATTTTGATGTAGAACGATGGTTGAGCAGGGGTGATGGTATTACACCCGCCAATGACGGTAAGAAGAAGGGACGTAATAATGACTGGAAGCATTTAAAAAATCAGGACATCATAATGATGCCCGACAAATGGGAATACCCTTGGTATGCCGCTTGGGACTTGGCTTTTCAATGTATCTCTATGGCAGTGGTGGATCCAACTTTTGCCAAACACCAGTTATTATTAATGATGCGGGAATGGTATATGAAGCCCGATGGGCAATTACCATCTTACGAATGGAACTTTAGTGACGTAAACCCACCAGTCCAGGCATGGGCAGCCATGCAGGTATATAATATTGAAAAAAGAAGAACTGGGGTAGGTGATATAAAATTTTTGAAAAAAATATTTCAGAAACTACTTATCAATTTTACCTGGTGGATTAACCGGAAGGATGTTAATGGTAATAACATTTTTGAAGGGGGCTTTTTAGGATTAGATAATATTGGTGTGTTTAACAGAAGTCAACATTTTACTGGTGAAATACAACTAGAACAAGCCGATGGCACCAGCTGGATGGGAGCTTATGCATTGGAAATGATGGATATTGCCGTGGAGATTGCCATGCACGATGATGCGTTTGAAGATACGGCTACTAAATTTTTTGAGCACTTTGTGTTAATTGCAGAATCATTAAATGAGCATGGCCTCTGGAACGAAGAAGATAAATTTTTCTATGATGTGTTATGTGTAGGCGGTGCAGCACCTATTCCTTTACGTATTCAATCTATAGTTGGGCTTACACCATTATATGCAGTATCCGCCATTAGTAAAAAACAGATGGACCATCTTACGGATTTTAAAAAAAGAATTACATGGTTTGAAAATTACCGAATTAAGAATAATAAATTTTGGCCGAATGAAGAAAGAAGTAAAGATGGCGAAGTTTTATTATCGCTGGTGCAAAAGGATAGATTGGTTTCTTTATTAGAAAGATTGCTGGATGAAGATGAGTTTTTATCCGACGGTGGTATAAGGGCATTATCCAAGTATCATGAAAAGAATCCATACTCTGTAAATATGGATGGGCAAACGTACACCATACAATATGACCCCGGTGATTCTACGTCTGATTTGTTTGGGGGTAATTCTAACTGGAGAGGCCCAGTGTGGATGCCGATTAATTTTTTAATTATACAATCTATCCGCAGTTACGGCGAATTTTATGGTGAATCTTTATTGATTGAATATCCAACTGGTTCTGGTAAGAAAATTAATTTGACACAGGTAGCAGTAGAGTTGACAAAACGGGTTATCAGTTTATTTGAAAGAAACCCAAAAGGTGAACGCCGGTTTAATGGTGAGTATAGCTGGTTTTATAATCAACCGGGTAATGAACACCTAGTATTGTTTTATGAATATTTTAATGGCGATACTGGTAAAGGTATTGGCGCCAG
>JANORJ010000505.1:0-3826 GCA_031415255.1 Chitinophagaceae bacterium
TATCGCAGTCAAGGTTTGCGGTGATGTGATGAGTATGTTCCAAAAGTTCTTTATAAATATGCAAGGCTTGCTCATCCCCTATCTCCTTGGCCAGGCGGGTTTTTACTTTTCCTAATTCAGGGTTACGAACAAATATTATAATTGCTTTTTTCATTTAATGTACTTTAAAAGAAATGTGTCAGACACTATCAGCAACAACCACCACCATCATAAAACCAGGTGGAATCAGAAATAAAAATATCTTCCCTTCCTAAAGAGACTAATGCACCTGCTGTTTTATCACACACCGCCAATGGCTGATTAGGCAACAGCATATGTCCTTTATTATCATCAAAACATTCATCTCTACCATAATATATTGCTGTCTTACCGGTAAACACACAAGGCCCATCGGCTGGCATTGGATCTTTGATAGCACAAACCTCCACACTTTCAATATAAATCAGCTTCTCCGTATCATAATTCTTAGGGTCAAGAATTCTATAAGGACGTTTAGCTCTTATCTCTATGGTGCCAAACCCCGCATCGGTTATCATTTTAATATAATCCCACAATGGTAAAGAACCACTGAGACATAAAGCTCTTAACCGTTCATCTTCCCGCAACGATTCCGGCATTACGGTTTCACAAGTAGGGTCGCTCATTACCAAACGGCCACGGGGTTTTAATACCCGATACATTTCTTTTAATGCCAACTCCAATTCCTCTTGCTTAAAAATATTAAATAAACAATTTTGCGCTGCTACATCTATGCTTTCATCTTCTACTGGCAACTTCAACGCATCGCCTTTTCTTATTTCTACAAACTCGCTTCTGAACCATGTGTTTGCTTTTTCTGCTTCCACAAAATTTTGGCTGCAAGCTGTTATCATTTCATCCACTACATCTACACCAATCACTCCTCCTTTATGGCGGCTGAAATAAGCAAATTGCAGCAACTCCATTCCACCACCTATGCCTACATATAATATTTTAGGATTGTTTACCAAGTCTCTTGGATGCACCGTGCTGCCACAACCATAATTCATTTGCTGCATCCTTACAGGAATATCTAATCCGGGAAGTTGCCAGATAGGTGTAGTGGTGCAGCATAAACCCACATTGGGGCTTTCGGCTGCTTCTTTGTAAACATTTTTTGTAGTTGTTAAATATGACATGATAGTTTTTTTAATAATTATGCTACTGCACCACCGCAACTGCTGCCAGCCCCGGCGGTGCATCCATAGCAATGCTGATTCACAACAATATTCCGGTTACTTAACACCGTATAACTGAATTGAGAAATATGTTTAGCTGAACAATCCACTTTCATATCCAGCATCTGATTAAAATCGCAATCATAAATAAACCCATCCCAGCTTATTGATAAAGTATTCCGGCACATTACATTGGCGGCAGCTACCGGATTGTACGCTACCAATAATTTTTCCATATATTTTTCGTAATTGTCGCTTTGCAATAAATAATCGAGAAAGCGGCTGATAGGGAGATTGGTAATAGCAAATAGAGCATGAAATGAAATATTGAAATCCTTTTTTAATGCTTCTTTGAATTCTTTTTCAAGGGAGGGTTGTGATGGCGGTAAAAATGCGCCGGCCGGATTATATACAAGATTTAATTTTAAATCGCTTCCTTCCATTCCATATCCCACTGCATTCAGCATTTGCAATGCAGTAATGGAATCTTCAAATACACCATCACCCCTTTGCCTGTCTGTTCTGCTTTTAGAATAAAAAGGAAGTGATGATACAACTTCTATATCATGTTGTTTAAAAAAAACAGGAAGGTCGTTGTATTTCTTATTGGCAAGGATAATAGTAAGGTTGCAACGAACGATTATATGCTTATTTAATTTTTTTATTTCCTCAACAAACCAGCGAAAATCAGGATTTAATTCCGGCGCACCACCGGTAAGGTCAACCGTTTTAAAAGAGGGATTAGCTGCAAGAATATCCAGGCATTGCTGCATCGTTTCTCTTGTCATTATTTCTTTTCTATCCGGGCCTGCATCCACATGACAATGTTTGCACACCTGGTTGCACATTTTACCGACATTGATTTGGAAAATTTCCAATTGAGTTGGCTTCAGCGGAAACAAACCGGATGCTTCCAATTTTTGCTGAAAGGGAATCAGCTTAAATCTGTCATCATGATTAATTCCATGCTCCAGAATTTCTATCTGTTCATGCGTATCAGATAATAAATGGTGTTGTGCTTTTAGGGATTTCATTTCAAAATTTTGGATATTCGGTTCTATACTTTAAAATCAACCGCCGTCAGGGTTTTCAACCGCTGACGGGGTTGCTTACATCGCTATTTCCTTTACCTTATTCATCATCTGCACACCATGTACTAATACAGCACCGCCCTTAATGGCGGATGCCACATGCACCGCTTCCATCATCTGCCCTTCGCTCCATCCTTTTTCAAAAGCGTCACTGCTGTAAGCATCAATACAATAAGGACATTGCACAGCATGGGCCACCGCTAATGCTATTAATGATTTTTCCTTGGCAGTTAAATTACCTTCGGCAAACACTTCTCCATACCAATCAAAAAATTTATCTGCCAATGGCTTTTGAAATTCACTGACGTTTCCAAACTTTTTCAAGTCTTCTGCATTGTAATAGTGATTTGCCATTGTTTATGATTTATAGTTTTGTAGATAAAGTGTCCAGTCGTATTCTTTAAATATTATTTTAGGGGTTTTATCCTGCGGCACAATCGTAAGTTGTTTCAATAATGTTATCATTTTTCTTTTTCCACCAAAGTCACGGCGAAACCAGCTCATTAAAGTTGGTAGCTTCACCGTGTTAGTCGCTTCATCATATTCCGCCTCCCCTTTCAAGTAGGCTTTTGTTGCCAGGTCTAATTGCTGATTGATATTTTCAGGTCTGTAAAAAGCAATCGGCGGGCAGCTTTTAGCCCCGCAGTTTAGGGCAAAGTGCAAACGACAATCTAATCTATCAACCCGTAATTTCTTTTCTGTTTTACCCGGAAATAATTTATTCAAATGACCAAGGCTCCATTTTATTTTAGACCGCCGGAGTATGCCATGCTCTATATCATCAAGGCTAAATGTTTGTCCTGCTATTTCAATAAATTTATTTCCAAAGAACTTCCCTCTGTTTTTATATTGCTCAGGATTTTTCTTTAATGCAGCTTGCGTATATGCATTGTATAAATTAATCCAGAATGCTTTTTTCTCATCATCAGTTTTAATTGTGAACTGCAAAACTTCCATACTCAATTGTTGTAATTGTATGATGAAGCCGGAAGTTTCCTCATCCGTTTTAGCGGCATACATAAAATCCTGCGACAGTTGTACTAATTTATTTTTCGAAACTTCCGCTTCTGATTTTTTGTTATCGCCTGAAGTTACAGGTGCAGAATCTATTCTATTTGTCTTGTTTATGACAAGTTCGGCATCCTGTTTCTTCAACCATTTAATAATATTGTCTTCAGTCATTTCATCCTGTGTTGGAATAGCACTAATTTTCCCATTTTTTGCCACAACTACTGTGTAGGGATATGAAGGAGGTTGAAACGATTTAATAAAACTCTTTTCTTCATCCACAACTACTGGAAAAACGAAATTGGTTTGCTTTTTTATAAAATTTTCTAATTTTAATTGTGGCTCTTCAGACACCAATATAATCTTGATTTGACTTTTATACTTTTCTTGCAAGGCTGACAATTTTGGCAAAGCCCTTACACAAGGCACACACCAGGTACCAAAAAAATCAATTACTAATAATTTTTCTTTGAATTGTTGAAACGACGAAGATGCAGATGAATGATTGAGGATTTTAGTAATCGGAAAATC
>JANORJ010000506.1:0-2173 GCA_031415255.1 Chitinophagaceae bacterium
AATAAAATTTCTTCCATGCGAGTTATCAAAACAAACTCCCCCGTTGTAAAACCAGTTGTAATTAATAAACCAATTATAGTTGATCCGCCTGTTGTTATTAAAAAACCAGTTGAAACTGAAAAGCCAGTTGTAAACAACAAAATGGTTGCAAACAATTCTTGGGTTAGGATTCGTTATTACGATTCTGTAGATTTTAAAGGTGATTATGAAGATATTTATATTTATGAAATTGCACAATTGGGAAATAAATGGGATAACAAGATCGGTTCAATACAAGTGCCAGAGGGTTCTATACTAATATGTTATGACAGTGCAAAAATCAACGGCACATCAATTGAGATTACCGGAAACTGGACAGCAACTGGAAAAGATGCCTGGTGGAATAACCGCATCACTTCATACAGGATCATGAAGCTAATTAAGGAAGCGGATAAGCCCATAATTCCGGTAGTTAATAAAGAAGAAGAGGTTTCTTTTGAAAAGCAATTTATACGTATGTCCACTAAGCAATTGGGAAAAGACTTTCGATTGGATTATTCTCCTGTTGATAAAAAATTCTATTCCAACTCAAAATCAAATGGTTGGAGAATTGTACCAGTTGCACAAAATAAATACAAAATCCTTTTTCGGTCCAATGGTAAATACTGGGCATTAGGATCTACACCGAGTGCATTTCCTAGAGTGTCAGAAGACTCATCGGGTATGTATCAATTCTGGCAAATTGAAAAACTACCTGATGGCTATTATAAAATTAGCAATTGGGGGCTTGTTCAAAACAATTCGCCCTATCCGTCTTTATTCTATGATTCCACCAAGAAAAGTTTATTTCTGACCAAATGGGACGAAGCAAAATCGTTTAATGGAAGATGGGGCTTATTAAGTTTAGGTTTTATACCTATCGGCGAACAACCTGATCAATTCGATAGAAAAGATTTTACCCTTGTATCTGCCAGTACTAACAAACCAATATGCCTTACCAGTTATTTAAATGGTGGAGATGCAGGAACAACCGTTGTCGGCAACTGCCCTAATCAAAACGGTAAAATAAATTTCATTAAAACATTTAGTGGCGATTATTTTATCACGATGAATCTGAGTCATTCGCCTAAAAAATATTTTTATTTGGATGAAAACCTGCGACCAATATCTAATCCACAAGCAGACATTATGAATCCGAATTCAAAACTTACCTGGAAAATAAAGCCAGTAGGAAACGGAACATTTCGAATAAGCAATACCTATACCAGTAAGGTAATTGAACTTAGCAAAACTGCCGCTGGCAACCTGCTTTATTTGATAGCGCCTGCCAATAGAGTTACTCAAGAATGGATGTTATTGCAATAAATATTTGTAAGATAAACTGTCAGCATTATTTATTTACATAGACGACGAATCAGGTGTATGCTTTTTTATACATAGACAAGTCGCAGTAAAACTGATCCCTTTCTCATTGCAACATTTCTTGTAAGGGATATTACCATAAAAAAGAATTCTCAGATGTGCTATGGCAATTCTATGATCTGCTGAATAAGATTTGATTAGGAAAGAACCCTCCTTTACACGGCTCTGGCAGGTTCTAACCACGGCCTGTTACTTTTTGCAACACCTGTTACAACGGAATAATGATGTGTTTTATCTTGCCAACATGTAGAATTTAATACCCATTTTACACCATTAAGGCAGAATATAAACCGGGTAAAATTGGTCTGCTAATTGACATAAGGAACCCATGCAAGGTCTACATGCAAAATTGAAGAAAACAAGCCATGTTCTCAAAGGACGTATGATAGCACTAAGCATTCTTATTTTCCTGGTTGTCGCCATTACAGGTGGCATTTGGTACTGGAATACTCACAAAAAAGCGATCATTAAAAACAAACTTGAAACCGTAGTGCGGGAAAAAAGCGATGGTCTTTACAAGATAAAATATGACAGTCTTGAAATGGATGAGCTAAAAGGCTATTTATCTATTTCCAATATGAACTTATCGTATGACAGTACTCGTTATTTGGAACTTAAAAAATTGGGAAAAAAACATTCCATTATGCTTAGCATTTATATACCCAAAATCAGTGTATCTGGAGTAAAGACGTCCCGTGCATTAATTGAAAAAGAGATAGTCGGTCGGAAATTAGAAATTAAAAACCCGGTGATCAATATTTTTTATACCAGC
>JANORJ010000507.1:0-5109 GCA_031415255.1 Chitinophagaceae bacterium
CGCCGGCCGCTCAGCCGATGGAAGTAATTTAAGAAATGTAGCCTACCTGCATGAAGGCAAGGGAGATAAATTTCCTGATCCAAAAGTTAGCGACTATAAAGTAGATGACCCGAGGCGAAGAGTGGTGTTGCTTTTTTGGAGTGTGTTTCCTGATTAGTTTTCTTACTTCCCCCCAAACACTTTCTTCAAAATATCAGAACTCCGTGCCAGTGGATTTGCCCGGATGTTGGCTTCCTCTTTTGCCACCTGGTCAAACAAGGCATCTACCGCTTTACCAACTACATAAGAAGTAAGGTCAGGATTGATTTTTTTAAATGTAGTAGGCAGTTTATTATACGATGTGATTATATCTGTATAGTGTTTCGTAGCATCCGCTTTATCCAATGATGTTTTAACGGAAGGAGTAAATGCGGTGATTAATTTTTGCTTTGTCTTGTCCTTAAAATATTTTGTGGCTTCATCCTTATCGCCTTTAATAATATTTAAGGCATCGGTCAATGTAATTTGTTTTACTGCATCAATAAAAATAGGTTTGGCAAAGGCCACCGCATCTTCCGCACCACGGTTGATGGAAAGTATGGCTTTGTCCACTTGTGCTCCCATTCCAATATTTCGAAGTGTTTTCTCCACTTTTTTTGCATCTTCCGGCAATAGCATTTTATAAAACTCGCTGCCGAAAAAACCATCCGTTTTATTAAGATTCAGCACGGCCGTTGTAACTCCTTGCATCAATGCTTCTTTAATACCCTGACCAGCTTCGTTCTCTGTTACACCGGTTGCTGTTTTCGTTCCGGAAAGAATTTTAGGTAATTTAATTTGTGAAAATGACACAGCTGGTAAAAGCACCAAGCTGAATAAGATGGCAGAAATAATAGTTTTCATATACGTATAATTTAAAAATCTTCTGCAAGATAACAGCGATTGGGTGTTGCTGAAAATCCTACAGAAGATTTGACGTTATTTTAAGCTATTGGTTGCGCTGAAAGGCTATTTTATGCTGCCACCAAACACTTTTCGCAGTAGGTCAGAAGTGCGGGCAAGAATATTTTGCCGGATATTCTGCTCCTCCTTTGCCACCATATCAAACAAGGCATCGGTTGCTTTGCCAGTAACAAAGCTGGGCAGGTCAGGATTTATTTTTTTAAACGTAGTAGGAAAATTATTATACGTAGTTACTATATCGCCGTAATATTTTGTGGCTTCCACTTTATCCAACGAAGATTTTATAACTGGCATAAAAGCCGCCATTAATTTATCGGTTGTTTTTACTCTGAAAAAATGGGTGGCACTAGTATCTCCGTTTCTTATCAATCCGATGGCATCGCTGATGGTCATACTTTTTATGGCATCTACAAAAATTGGTTTGGCAAAGCCGGCAGCATCTTCTGCCGCCCGGTTAATAGCTAAAATTGCTTTGTCCACCATTTTATTCATACCCAAATCCCGTAAAGTGTTTTCGATTTTTTTAGCATCCGGTGGCAGTAACACTTTATATAGAGCATCTTTAAAAAATCCGTCTGGTTTATTTAATTGCAGCACCGCTTTTACCAAGCCCTGCCCAAGTGCTTCTTTTATGCCAGCCCCTGCTTCACCTTCGGTAACACCTCCACCCATGGTTGGTAATTTTGATAATACATCACAACTGCTCAAAGCTGCTGACAACATCAGCACAGAAAATAATTTTTTCATTCTTTTTGTTTTAACCACCGAAGCGTTAGCGTAGGCGGGATTTTTTAATGACCGTTTATTTGTTTATGCTTTGAGGCTTTCTTTACGACTATTGATTCTATCCCGGATAATCCGGAAAAATCTTGACCTTTCTTTTTCGCTTACTTCACTTATCAACGTTGAACGTTTCATCTGGTTTTGTATGTGTTTATACATATTCTCGTTAAATGCCAGATCTTTTGTAAACATAAAATTAATGGTGGAATGCGAAACGTAAGACATTTTTATTCCATCAAGCACAACCAGCGAATTATTATCTCCCATTAATACTTCATTAAAGTACATTTTAAATTCTCCCAATCTTTTTTCTTCCGGGTCGCCGTAGTTAAATTTATAACCGAGTGCAGCCTGCTTTTCCAGATGATCCCACATTTTTCCAATCGCTTCATACAATATATACACATCTTCATCTGATTCAAAAACCCGGCCATCTCTGTAAAATTCAATCTGGCGAAAAAACATATTCATACTTTCCATATTCCACATTTCCACACAGGGTATCTGGTTATATAAATCCAGCGTTTTACGTTCCAATACATACAGGCTATCCGGGTGGTCAGTAAATCTGAATTTTTTCTTTTCAAATTCAGGAAAATGAAAATATGTTTTGAGGTAGAAAAACCATTTAAATGCCGCGGTCTCCTTTAGATGATATTGATGAAAGATGGGTAAATCTTTACACATGTAATAAAAAGTCTTTTCTTTAAAACTATTCATGTAAGCCAAATTTTTCATCAGGCTGGTTACATATTCTTCAAACCGAAAATTTTCTTTGTTAAGATATTGACCCTTAAAAAAAACATCCCCGGTTTTTATATTCATTAACTGATCCAACGAAATTTGATACCGGGTACAAATTTCATAGAGCTCATCCAGCGAGATTGTCTTTTCTCCCCTCATGCGCCGGTAGGCACTGTCGGCACTGATGCCAAGCAGTTTTGCCACCTCCTCCACCACAGAGTTGCTATCTCCGATTTTTTCTTTTACTGCTTTAAAAAGGTATTGTTGTAGTTCGCCGGTAGTCATGGTTATAAATTTCGTTTTCGATCCTGAATTTTTTCCAGTAGTATATTAAAAAAAATATTTCGCTGTTTCTCACTGCTCTGGCTTATCTGGGTAGATCTGCGTATCAGGTTGTCAAAATCCTTATACAAGTCGTTGCAAAACCCTTCATCCGTTGTCCGGATATAATTTAAGTGACCGTAATTTATAAATGCAGATTTGGTGGAGTTTGCTATTACCATAATAGTATTGTCGCCCAATACCACTCGGTTAAAAAAGAGTTTGAAGTTTATTTTTTTTTCTTCCGGTTCTTCGCCCGGCATAAACTTACAGCCATGTTCTGCCTGTGCCTTCATGTGATGAATGGATTCTTCCAATGCTTCATAGACAGACATAACATCAGCAGTTTTTGAAAAATGACCTGAGTCTCTTGAAAATTCTATTTGCGAAATAGTGCTGTTAATGCTTTCGGTATTCCACATTTCAGAGGAGGGAATGGTACAATAGACCCGGGCTAGTTCTCTGCTTAGCATTTCAATATCGGCAGGCAATATAGAAAAGTCGAAGTGTAATTTTTCAAAATCAGGATGGCCCAAATGTGTCTTCATCCAGAAAAAATATCGGAATGCAATTAATGGTTTAAAATAAAAATTATGAAAAATGGGCAAGTCTTTAGACATATAGATGACCTCCTTTTGATCAACTTTAGCAAGTGCAGTCATTTGAAGCTGCAGACCTTCAAGATATTGCCGGTAAGTAAATTGCTGGTTCCTGATACGAACATTGTGAAAGAGTACATCATTGTTCTTTGTAGCCAATAATTGATCCAGCGATAAATTAAAATGGCGGCAAAGCTCTGCCGCCTCCTCCATCACCAGCAACGTTTCGCCACGGATGCGGCGATAGGCGCTGTCATTACTGACATGCAGTATTTCTGAAACAGCATCCACCATTGGAATCTGCGGGGGAAGTTTTTCTTTGATACGTTGAAAAAGAATACCCTGCAACCCGATTGTTGGTATAGCGTTTTGGCTGTTCAATGCTTTGAGGTTAGTTGGTTAATTGCCACTGTTTTAAGTCATCATCAGTAGTAAAAGATACTTGATTTTGGCCAAAGAGGCAAGACCCAAACCGGTTTAATAAGTAAAAATTGCCAATCCGGAAGTACCAACTGCAAAATTCAGTTTCAGGCCTCTTTTATCCCGGTATAAATTGCCAATTATTAAGGAGGCTCCGGAAAATCCTGATAAAAGAGTACGGCGCATTTGCTGAAAAGCGATACAAGTAAGCAACCATTCAAAAACCTAAGATTATGAAAAAGTTATTTGTTCTAACTGTGGTCTGCGCCACTTTTTATTTTTCTGGCAATGCTCAAAATACCAGGTTTGGTTTTACAGCCGGAGCCACTTTTGCTAACTATAATTCCAAAGTAGATGGCGAAAGTGACAAAGCCGATTCAAAAACCGGAGTAACAGTTGGCGTATTAGTAGACGTTCCTGTCAGTCAACATTTCAGTTTTCAGCCGGCACTAAATTTTGTTCAGAAAGGAACGAAAGATGAAGGGAGCGGAGAAAAAGTTTCCATCGGGGTCAACTGTATCGAAGTGCCGATGAATTTTCTATACAATACGGCTGGCAATAGTGGCAATTTTTTTATTGGAGCGGGGCCTTCCTTGGCTTTTGGACTTTCGGGAAAAATTAAATTTGACGATGGCACTACTTCAGAATCAGAAGATATAAAGTTTGGAAGCGGCGATGAAGACCTTATGAAAGGATTTGATCTGGGAGCCAACTTTTTGGCCGGCTATGCTTTTTCTAACGGTTTGTTTGTATCAGCTAACTATAATATGGGGCTTAGCAATCTTAACCCCAGCGGTTCAGATGACGGCACATTAAAAAGCAGCTATTTCGGAATTAAGCTGGGCTTTTTGTTGAATGGCAAAGCAAAGAAATAAATAGTTGGTAAAATCTGTACCCTATTTGTCTTTTTCTATATAACATTTTTATAATTAACCCTTTTTGTTATGAAATCTATTTTCAATTTTCTTACCGTTATCATTTGCATTATTGTTTGTTTTACAGGCTGCAAAAAAGATACCGAAGCCAACAATTATTTAAGGGGCAAAATTGATGGAGTTTCTTTCGACTGTGTTTCTGAAATATGGGTTACTCCGGAGGGAGCCGGTGATAAGATTATTTCTTTTCGGGGGGACGTATCGCCTTGGTCGGTTCGCTTTTACCTAGACGGACAGGGTTCAAATATCACAAGCGGTTCGTATGATTTTCAAACCGGTATAGTACGCAACGCAATTGTTTATCAGAATAATACTGGCTACTCTGCCGGATATTTCTGTGGTTTTTTTTCGTCTTGTTCATTTCA
>JANORJ010000508.1:0-1693 GCA_031415255.1 Chitinophagaceae bacterium
CAATTGTGAAGGGGCACATGATGATGGAGCAGGTTGTGTTCAAACAATGGAAATATTAAGAGCAGTTAAAGCTATTGGCTACAAACCAAAGAGAACAATCCGCTTCGTTCTATTTGCCAATGAAGAAAATGGATTGAGAGGTGGTAATAAATATGCCGACGAAGCAAAGGCTAAAAACGAGAAACATATTTTCGCAATGGAAAGTGATGCGGGTGGATTTACTCCAAGGGCATTAGGCTTTTCAGGAAATGATGAACAGTTTCAACAATTTTTAAGCTGGAAAGAATTAATTGCTCCTTATGGGTGCAATGAATTTATGAAAGGTGGTGGCGGTGCGGACATAGGCCCGCTAAACAGAGCTTTTAAAACACCAACAGCCAGTCTGAATCCAGATACACAACGATACTTTGACATTCACCATGCAAGAAGTGATGTGTTTGAAACAGTGAATAAAAGAGAATTGGAATTAGGTGCGGTGAATATGGCGGCGTTGATTTATTTGGTTGATAAATATGGTTTATGAGCCGATATTATGAAGCAAAGAAAGATGGATACCTTATCAGTACAGATATTTCTTTGCTGAATATAGATGCGGTGTTTTGCTATCTTTCACAGGAGTCTTATTGGGCAAAAAATATTCCAAGAGAAGTGGTTAAGAAATCAATTGACAATTCGATGTGTTTTGGAATGTATTATCAGCAAGAACAAATAGGCTTTGCAAGATTAGTTACCGATAAGGCAACATTTGCTTATCTCGCTGATGTGTTTGTTATTGAGCAACATAGAGGTAAAAGCTTATCAAAATGGTTAGTGGAGGTTATCCAGTTGCATCCGGAATTACAAGGATTGCGAAGATGGATGCTTGGTACAAGAGATGCTCATGGGCTGTATGAACAATTTGGTTGGTCGGTGCTGGATGAAGATACCCGGAAGAGATTTATGCAGCGGCATAATAAAACTCCTTATCAATAATTAGCCGGCCACTAATTTTTTAATGGCCAAACTTACTTGTTGAAACGGGAAAGAGCTCATAACTTTTTGCATTTGCTTTGTTATTTCATCCGTACATAGATTGCCAATACTTCCTTCATGAGTGTTATTGATATGTGTATCGTATGAAAAATTACCGGCCTCAATATCTAACCCCACCTTTTTATATGCATCACGGAAAGGCATTCCGGCATTTACTAATTTATTTACTTCCTCTACACTAAACAGGTATTTGTATTTTTCGTCGGTCAGTATGTTTTCTTTCACCTGAATGTTTGATAACATCAACCCCGCCATTTCAATGCAATCTTTCAGTGTCTTAAAAGCAGGGAACAAATGCTCCTTCAATAATTGTAAATCCCGGTGATAACCTGACGGAAGGTTAGTAGTCATCAGCATTATCTCATTAGGAAGAGCTTTGATTTGATTACAATGCGACCGAATCAATTCAAATACATCCGGATTTTTTTTATGTGGCATAATGCTGCTGCCAGTGGTCAATTCCGCAGGGAAACTGATGAAACCAAAGTTCTGGTTTAAATACAAACAGGCATCCATACTGAGTTTGGCCAATGTATCAGCTACGTTTGCTAAAGATTGTGCTACAATCCGTTCCGCTTTTCCTCTTCCCATTTGAGCATACACTACATTATAATTCAATTCATCAAAGCCGAGCAGCTTTGTGGTCAATGTTCTGTTGATA
>JANORJ010000509.1:0-9277 GCA_031415255.1 Chitinophagaceae bacterium
CCCGGATCATCGTCCTGATATTTATGGAAAAGTAGGTAACAGTGGGGTGAGCATTGCTACCGTTGATGATGCAAAAAAACTATACAGTGGTTTTGATCTTTGCGATCCAAAGACTTCTGTATCCATGACCATCAATGGTCCTGCACCCATGCTACTCGCATTTTTTATGAATGCAGCTATTGACCAGCAATGCGAGAAATATATTATCGCTAATAATTTGAAGGATGAAGTAAATAAAATCATTGAAGCAAAATATAGTATTGAAGATTTACCAAGATATATTGGTGTAGATGGCAAACCAATTCATCCGAAAGATCTGCCTAATCTTTCGGAGTCTAAGATCCCCCCTTCGGGGGGCGGGGGGGCTGCTTTACCCATTGGCAATAATGGCCTCGGATTACGTCTTCTCGGTTTATCCGGCGCAGATGTATTGCCCAAAGAAGTGTATGAAAAAATAAAAGCCGAAGCATTAACACAGGTAAGGGGAACGGTGCAGGCTGATATTTTAAAAGAAGACCAGGCGCAGAACACCTGCATCTTCTCCACCGAGTTTGCTTTGAAACTAATGGGTGATGTGCAGGAATATTTTATAAAAGAAAAAATACGAAATTTTTATTCTGTCTCCATCAGTGGTTATCATATTGCAGAAGCCGGTGCTAACCCGATTACTCAATTAGCATTCACATTGTCAAATGGCTTTACGTATGTAGAATATTATTTAAGCCGTGGAATGAACATTGATGATTTTGCTGCTAACCTTTCTTTCTTTTTTAGCAATGGAATGGATCCGGAATACAGTGTGATAGGAAGGGTAGCCAGAAGAATTTGGGCAAAGGCGATGAAGTATAAATACAAAGCCAACAAACGCAGCCAAATGTTGAAGTATCATATTCAAACATCGGGTAGAAGTTTACATGCACAGGAAATTGACTTTAACGACATCCGTACAACATTGCAGGCATTATATGCGATTTATGATAATTGCAATTCACTTCATACCAATGCGTATGATGAAGCAATTACCACACCAACAGAAGAAAGTGTGAGGCGGGCAATGGCCATACAATTAATTATCAACCGGGAATTGGGAACAGCTAAAAATGAAAATCCTAATCAGGGATCTTTTCTCATTGAAGAGCTGACTGACCTGGTAGAAGAAGCGGTATTGACTGAATTTGACCGGTTAACAGAAAGAGGTGGTGTACTCGGTGCCATGGAAAGAATGTATCAGCGAAATAAAATACAGGAAGAAAGTTTGTTTTATGAACACCAAAAACATTCCGGCGAATTGCCATTGATTGGCGTCAACACATTTCTCAATAAAAAAGGCAGTCCTACTATTTTGCCAACCGAAGTTATCCGTAGTACCACAGACGAAAAGGAACAACAAATACAAACCCTACGAACCTTTTGGAAGCGGAATGAAAATAAATCTGACGAAATGCTGAAACGGTTGAAATCTGTGGCTATTAATAACGGTAATTTATTTGCCGAGTTGATGGAAACGGTTAAGCATTGTTCACTAGGGCAAATTACCCATGCTTTATATGAAGTAGGGGGGCAATATCGCCGAAATATGTAGCTTTATAATCTCAAAGCAACTTTATTTATTAATTAGCCGTCCTTATGGCCTCAGTTTTTTAACATTTTAAACAATTGTTTATGAAAAAGTTGTTCTTAGTAATGGCAGCAGCCATTATTTCTTTAGCCGTTTCTGCACAAGGAAACAGTGGTAATAAAGAGAAATCAAAAGATAATCCTTCAGTTGGCACTACTGATAACCAGGGTAACAGTGGCAACCAGGGAAAATCAGATAAAGTAAAATCAAAAGAAAAAACAGCAAAAGAAAAGGCTGCAAAATCAAAAGAGGATAAAGTAAAAAGTGATGAACATGACCGCAAGGTTTGGGATGGTGTAGATGGCGGAAGTGATTGTGGTAAAAGTTCAAAGAATCAACCGGCAAAAGTTCGTTCCTCTTTTCAACGAGACTATCCTCGTGCAATTAATGTAAGCTGGACTAAGTGCCGGGGCGACTGGACGGCCAGGTTTGGCAACGGTTTATTTCTTTCTACCGCAGTTTATCATGCCAATGGCGACAGACGGGATACAAGAACTCCGGTAACGCAGGAAAACATTCCCAGAAAAATTTTGGACGAAATATTTAAGAAAAAGCCAGTAACAAAATTGGAAGATGCGGTAAAGATTGAAGTGCCGAATGCAGTAAAAGAAATCTTCAGGATTAAAGACATACTAGACGGGAAGACCCGCTATCAATACTATAACAGCGATGGTGTTCTGGTTAATTATAGTTATTAAGATACATAAAAGGGACACCGTCCAATTTTACAGTTGTTAAACTGTTAATAACCTTGTTACATTTATTTTATGCCGTATTTTGCATACGGCATTTTTTATTTAAAAATGAATTTGACAATGATAAGGTTTATCGTTACCTGCTGTACTTTTTTTTGTATGTTTTTATATGCAGGTGCACAAAATATTGAAAGCACCATTGCCCGTTATGCAAACGAGTACGGCCAGGAACGTACTTATTTGCAATACGACAAATCAGCCTATGCACCCGGAGAAACAGTTTGGTTCAAAGCCTATTTGATGAAAGGCGTGGCCCCGGCAGATGAAAGCAAAACATTTTATACAGACTGGACAGATGATGCAGGCAAACTTCTTTTGCACAGCGTAGGTCCGTTGGTAGATGCCACCAGTAATGGCCAGTTTGATATTCCTGCAGACTATACCGGCAAGTTTATACATGTAAAAGCTTATACCCGGTGGATGCTAAATTTTGATTCTTCTTTTTTATATGAAAAAGATATCCGCATCATTACAAATAATAACAAAGCAGCCGTTGTTAAAAATACTATTATACCAGTACTGCAATTTTTTCCGGAAGGCGGTGATGCAGTAGCGGGGGTAGTCAATAAAATTGCTTTTAAAGTAAATGACCAATGGGGTAAACCCGTTAAAATAAAAGGAGTTATACAGAGCAGCAGTGGAGAAAAAATAGATAGCCTCCGCCCAACACATGATGGCATGGGCTATTTTTTTATTTTACCCGCAGCCGGGGAAACGTATGCTGCTAAATGGTCTGTAAGAAATACTTTGGAAAAAAATGAAAAAAGTGTTGACTATGTTACTGCATTACCGGCTATAAAGCCAGCCGGTGTTTCATTGCAGGTAACGGTGTCGGGTAATAAACGGATCTTTAATATTACTGCTGAAGAAAATGTTGCTAAAAGCCTCGGTACGTTACATATACTTGGAACCATTAATCAATACCAGGCATTTAAAATTACAAAAGATATATCTCCCGGTTTTGTAAAAGGGATTATTCCAACGCAAGATTTGCCATCCGGTATATTAACGATTACCGTGTTTGACGGGCAATGGAAACCTTTGGCAGAACGCATTACTTATATCAATAACGATGATTACCGGTTTAATACAGAACTTTCAGTGGAGCATTGGGGGTTAAATAAAAGAGCAAGGAATGAAATAATGATTACTGTTCCTGATAGCCTGACCGCCAGTTTTGCCGTGTCTGTTACAGATGCAGGCATTGAAACTGACAGCAGCGGTAACATTATCTCTCATCTTTTATTAACAGGGGATATTAAAGGACAGGTATATAATCCTGCTTATTATTTTTCTGAAAATAGCGATACAGTAGCACAGCGACTCGATTTGGTGATGCTTACCCATGGCTGGCGGAGGTATAAATGGGAGGATGTAGTAATAGGAAAATTACCGAAGATTCTTTATCCTAAAGACAGTACTTATCTCTCACTCTCCGGAAAAATATATGGCGTTAGTCCTGCCCAGTTAAGATCTGCTGCCACTATTATTTTGGTGATTAATCAAAAAAAACAGGGAGAAGGAAATAAAATGCTGATGCTGCCGGTAGAACCGAATGGAACTTTTAATGACCCTACTTATTTTCTTTTTGACACTGTAAATATTTATTACAAACCTTCCAAAGCTATAAGTGATGCAACAGTAAAGTTTATGGAAAACCGTTTGCCAGCCCTCCGCAACCGCATTCCTGCCGCAGGTTTTTTTTACAATCAGCTGGGCGATACCACCGGTTATAGCCGACATTTTCAGTTTTCAGACGAAACCCTGAAGTTGTTACAACAGTTAGAAGGGAAAACATTGGAAAACGTAATCGTAAAAACTAAAACAAAATCACCATTAGAAATAATGGATCAAAAATATTCTTCAGGTTTATTTTCTGGTGGTGATGGCTATCAGTTTGATCT
Organism: Chitinophagaceae bacterium; assembly: GCA_031415255.1. GTDB lineage: Bacteria > Bacteroidota > Bacteroidia > Chitinophagales > Chitinophagaceae > JJ008. The sequence goes on from JANORJ010000509.1 coordinate 4,278, forward strand.
GGTAAATGATAATCTCAGTTTTGCATCCAGAAATATTTTTGAATACCTGCAGGCCAAGGTAGCGGGTTTGCAGATAAATACTGCTACTAACCCGCCAAGTATGACATGGCGTGGCGGCTCTCCACAACTTTTTTTAAATGAAACACCAATTGATGGTGATTTTGTATCTTCTATTTCTGTTTCGGAAGTTGCCTATATAAAAATTTTTCGGCCACCTTTTTTTGGCGGCTCCGGAAGTAGTGCTAATGGTGCAGTAGTCATTTATACCCGCAGGGGAGATGATGTAAAAGCTGAACCCGGTAAAGGATTGGCGAGTAGTACTGTAAGTGGTTACACCGCTATTCGTCAATTCTATTCACCTAACTATGGCAGCTTTACTACTGCTAATGAAAAAAGAGATGTACGTACAACCTTATACTGGAACCCCCAAGTAAATACTACACCATTAAAGAATAAAGTAAAACTTAGTTTTTATAATAATGATGTAAGTAAATCCTTTCGAGTGGTAATTGAAGGGATGACTAAAGAGGGACAGCTGGTACACCTGGAACAAATTATGGATTAAAAGTTCACTTTCATTTCTTTTAGTAATGGAAATCAATAACTGTTGTATAGCTATACACGGTATGATGTTGAATAGATACTCCTATTTTTTTATAATTGCTAAGGCAAATTTCCCGGTGGCCTAATGATTCCACTCCTTCATCAATCAATAAAGACATCAATATATCTAATGGTTTATTGTGACCGTAATCACAACACTCACCATTAAAATACCATTTCTTTCTGCATTCATCTGTGCTGCGGTTATGACCAACATAGCCTTCTGCCCCGGAATTAAGAGCATGACATAATGCGCCTGCAAAACAAAGGGAATCAGGGTAAAGAAGTTTTAATGGTTTTAAAGTCAGCATAGTATTCAGCAACGATGTGTAGTAATCTGTTTTTCGGACAGGATATTTTTTAATTACTGTATTGGCAAATAATGCAGGATTCGTTCTTGCAAGGTTCGAAATATAAATCACTTCTTTTTCGGCAGCGGTCATATAGTTGGCTTTAGCTGCTGTGTTGCACTTCTGATATTTAACATCATTCCATAAGGCTGAATAACTAGCTAAAGGAGACGGAGGGATGGTGGTGGGTATAATTTTCTTTGATGGTACAAAGGAAACTAATACGAAAAGACAGGCCAAAAGGCTTGGTGGTAAAATAAGTTTCATGGTTTGAGGTGGTAGCCTTCAATACGGGGATAGTAGTTTATTATTGTACTCTATTTTATAAAAAAATGTGAAACACTTCTACAATGCCTGTTATAAAACTTGATCTCCACCATATTTATGATAACAGCCGGGCCATTGATGATGCCCTGCAGCAGGCTTTTGACGAAGCCATTGAAAAGCGAATAAGAGAAGTGGAGATAATAGCTGGTAAAAATATTGGGCAGCTTCGAAAAAAAATAGAACGGTTCTTGCAGCAGCCGCATATCAAAAAACAATTTCAGCGGATGGAGAATGATAAAAAGAACCCCGGAAGGTTATTGGTATGTTTTAAATTTTAGCCGCAGCTTCTTCATCCAGCATCCAGTAAATATTCCCTTTAGTTGGGATTACTAATTGAGAGGGGTAAGCCGGCTTTATTTTTTTATGATTAATAACATCGGCTGCTACAGTTGCTTTTTCTTTTCCGGCGATTAAAAAAACAATTTGCGCCGCATTATTAATTAAGGGAAGTGTGAAGCTGATGCGCCAAGTTTGTTTTTCTTCCACCCACACTTCTTTTATCAATCTTTTTTTCTCTTTCAGAATGGCCGTACCGGGAAACAGGGAAGCTGTATGACCATCATTACCCAAGCCAAGTAATAACCAATCAAACACTACTTTTTTATTCTTAAAAAAATGATTGATGCTTGCTTCATATTCATTTGCACAATCTTTTGCATTACCATCAACCGGTATGGCAAAAACATTTTTTTCAGGAATTGAAATATGGTCTAATAAATTTTCCTTTACCATCCGGTAGTTGCTGTCTGCGTCAGTATGCGGCACAAATCGTTCATCACTCCAGAATAAAAAAACATTTTCCCAGGGAATGTTTCGACTGAATGCTGGACTTGCTAATAACTGGTATAATCGTTTAGGTGTGCTGCCTCCGGAAAGTGATACGATGAACTTTCCTTTTTTGGCAATACAACGAAGACATGCTGCCAAAAAAAATTGTGCAGCGGCAATACTTAATGCTTCCGTATCTCTCCAAACAGTAATGCCAGTACTCTTCATGCTATCGCTTTTTCAATTTTATTTTATGCATTCCATTCTCTGGTAACAATGTCCATTGACATCCTTGATCTTTTATTAATTCCGCCGATGCCTTTGGTCCCCAACTTCCTGGTTCGTAATTCGGAAACCGAGGTGCTGTACCTTTTTTCCATGTTTCCATGATAGGTGTTACCACTTTCCATGCTTCTTCCACCTGATCGGCCCGCATAAATAAAGTGGCATCGCCTTCCAGCACTTCTAATAATAATGTTTCATACGCTTCTGGTACCGGGGCATCATAACTTTCTTTATAAGTGAAATCCATCTCTACCGGTTTTATATGTAGTTGTACTCCCGGTTCTTTTGCATGAAATAATAAAGTTGTTTCCATTTCCGGTTGAATACTGATGATAAGCTGATTAGGCCTGGTGTCAGACATTATTTTTTCTCCAAACAAATTATGCGGTACTGGTTTGAACTGAATAACAATAACAGAACTGGTTTTATTCAATGATTTGCCTGTACGCAAATAAAACGGAACATTTTTCCACCGCCAGTTATCTACAAACAATTTTAAGGCTACAAAAGTTTCTGTGGTTGATTTTGGATTAACATTCTTTTCTTTTCTGTAAGCTGCTTGCTTTTTTCCATCCAATTTTCCTTCACTATATTGTCCTCTTACTATATTGTTTGCCACATCAACTTTTGTCAGGGGGCGCAGTGCTTTTAATACATCCACTTTTTTATTACGTACATCTTCTGCTTCAAAAGTAACCGGTGGTTCCATTGCCACCACACAAAGCAATTGCAACAAATGGTTTTGTATCATATCCTTCAGTGCACCTGCCTGTTCGTAATAACCACCCCGGCCACCAACACCAATATGTTCGGCCACGGTTATCTGCACATGTTCTATGTAATTATTGTTCCAGATAGATTCAAATACAATATTGGCAAATCGAAAAGCCATCAGGTTCTGCACTGTTTCTTTACCGAGGTAATGGTCAATGCGGTAGATCTGTTTTTCCCTGAATTGTTTGGTGAGGAGTTGGTTTAATTCTTTCGCTGTCTGTAAATCACTGCCAAACGGTTTTTCTACTACTATCCTGTCATTATTTACATCGCTGGCCAAGTGGTGCTGGGACAGTAACAATGAAATAGGTTCAATAAAGCGGGGAGCTACAGAATAATAAAATAAGCGAACAGCTCTATTTTTCCAGGTTTTATCATTTTGATTTAATAAAAGAGACAGACGCCTATATGTATCTTCCGTAGTAAAATCTCCTTCAAAGAAAAAAAGGTGAGCGGCAAATTTTTTCCATTGCTCTTTGGTGGCTTTTCCGTTCCGGGAAAAAGTATTTACTCCTTCCAGCATATAATCTTTATACTCCTTCTCCGTTATCTTTTCATAATGAACGGCATAGATAGAAAACTTTTTGGGTAAAAATCCACCAGTATAAAGATTGAAAAAGGCAGGAATTAATTTTCTCCAGGCAAGGTCGCCTTTACCACCGAAGATGACGATGTTAGCAGCGGATATATCTTTCTGTTGCATATATAAATTATTATTCGTTTTTGGGTTTTTGTTCAGAAGTAGCAACCGCCTGTTTATCTACCCATTCAGCATGAAAACTACCGGGCTTGTCAATTCGTTCATAGGTATGTGCTCCAAAAAAATCTCGTTGCCCTTGTATAAGATTGGCAGGAAGCTGTGCAGTACTGTATGCTGTAAAATATTGTAAAGAAGCCGATAAAGCCGCAGCAGGTTGACTGTTTGTTATAGCCAAAGTCATTAATGAAGCAACATCATTTCGTAATGCTTTCAGCATGGGTACAAATACTGGTGATTGAATAATATTAGTTAACGCCGCATCATCTTTATAAGCTTTTTGTAAATCATTTAGTAAAACAGACCGGATGATGCAACCGCCTTTCCATATTCGGATTACTTCAGCCATATTAATATCATATTTATAAGTAGTGGATGCAACACTTAGCAAATGCAAACCTTGAGCATAGGATAAAAGAAAACCGAAGTGCAAAGCGTTTTTGCAAAGAGAAATTAGTTGTTGTTTATCTTCTGTTGTATTATTTGATGACGACGAATATTTTGAAGCAGCACTTACCCTGTCATCTTTCATAGCGGAGAGATACCGCATACTGACCGCCACATCAATAGTTGGTAACGGCACATTTAAATCCATAGCATTCTGTGAAGTCCACATGCCAGTGCCTTTTTGTTTTGCCTTGTCTAATATTACATCTATTAATCGCTGGCCGGTTTCTGTATCTTCTTTTTTAAAAATTGCTGCTGTTATTTCTATCAGGAAGGATTGTAGTTCTGTTTTATTCCAATCAGTAAATACTTGTTGCAGTTCTGCATTAGATAAGCCCCCAATGTTTTTTAGCAAACCATACACTTCACTAATGAGTTGCATCATGGCATATTCAATTCCATTATGCACCATCTTGGTATAATGACCGGCAGAGCCGTTGCCAATAAAAGTTACACAAGGACCGTCTTCTGTTTGCGCAGCAATTTTTTCCAGTATGTTTTTTAATTCAGCATAACCATCTGCACTGCCACCGGGCATCATGCTAGGGCCGAACCTTGCACCATCTTCGCCACCACTAACACCCATGCCGGTAAAATGAATACCGGTTGGCTTCAATCGTTCGATCCTTTTATCGGTATCAGTAAAATGAGAATTGCCACCATCAATTAATATATCACCGGGTTGCAGT
>JANORJ010000510.1:0-2295 GCA_031415255.1 Chitinophagaceae bacterium
GAATTCGTATTGTTGTTCCCGTATCTTCTGGCGAAATTTCTGTTTGATGAGCATTTCCAAATCTGCCTCATCATCGGCCACTAAAATTTTTGCCATCAGTGTATAGTTTTAAGTTTTTCCTTCAATGCGGTAAAGTCAACGGGCTTCGTTAAAAAATCATCGGCACCCAGTTCTTTGGCGGTGTTAAAATTTTCTGCATCGCCATAAGCAGTTATCATCATTACCACAGGCGGTGGTTTGTGATATTTATGTTTGATATGCCCCAGCAGTTCCAGACCACTCATACCGGGCATATTGATATCGGATAATATCAGGACGGCTTCCTGTTCATGATTATTCATGTAGGTAAGAGCTTCTTCCCCGGAAAAAGCAAATACAAACTCAATAATTTTATCCTTGATTTCTTTGCGGAACCGTTGTTCAAAAAGAGTTTGAACATCTTTTTCATCGTCAACTACTAAGATTTTCATTTAAATGGTTTATGGTTAATGGTTTTAAGGCAAAATAATAATAAACTCGGCACCTTTTCCTTCTTCAGTTTCCACTTTTAATTCACCTCCGTGGGCTTTAACAATGTCGTAGCTTAAAGATAACCCTAATCCGGTTCCCTGCCCGGTTGGTTTTGTAGTAAAAAAAGGTTGAAATATTTTGTCCAATATTTTTTTAGGGATGCCGGGTCCGTTATCGGCAACTCTGATTTCAACTCTGCCCCCATCCCCTTGCGCAGCATCCTGTGGAAAAGGGAAGCCGAGTCTTTTTGTTGTAACGGTCACTATTGGTTCATAATTGTCAAAATCTGATTTAGCTTTTTCATTGGTAGCATAAAACGCATTAGTAATTAAATTAAGTATCACCCTCCCAATATCCTGCGGTATGATATTGTAGTTGCTGATTGTTTCATCATAATCCGTTTTCATGGTGGCATTGAAAGATTTGTCTTTTGCCCGCAAACCATGATAGGCTAACCGCAAATATTCATCTGCCAGTTTATTAATATCAGTAGGCTCCTTTGATGCATTATTTGTACTGCGGCTATGTTGCAACATTCCTTTTACAATGGCATCAGCCCTCTTACCGTGGTGGTTTATTTTTTCTTCGTTTGCCTTTATATCGTTTGATATTTCAATCGCATCATCAATTTTTCCGGCTTTTAATTCTGCTTGCATCTCCTCCACCAATTCTTTGTTTATTTCCGAAAAATTATTGACGAAGTTCAACGGGTTTTGTATTTCATGGGCAACCCCTGCTGTCAATTCTCCGAGTGATGCCATTTTTTCTGATTGGATGAGCAAGGCTTGTGTTGACCGAAGAATTTCAAGAGATTCATTAAGGTCTTTAGTTCGCTGATATACCATTCCTTCTAATTCCCGGTTTTTTTTCACTGTTTCCTCGCTGGTCATATAATTTTGTCCATAAAGTGTGTAGTCGGGGATTGAACCATGTACATGAATAATCAGCCATATACCGTCAATTTTTTTTAAAATAACTGTATTTCTTACCAGATTTTTAGTTTTAAAATCACTTACCTCCATTTGCCACTCCACTTCATTTTCTACCCAGGCAATATCATCAATTACAGAAAGCCTGTTCCATAACAATTCAACTTGAAATGGGTGTGGAAACTGTTCCTTGCCTTTTCGGTTAATCTCAAAATATTCTTCTTTATTGGAAGCTTTCTCGTTTAGCCCTGTTCCGATGAAGGTTATAATGTCAGCACAAAGAGAAAATCGTTTTTCAATATCTCTTTCTGCCAGCGATTCCCAAAATACCCGGCAAACCCGTAATATCTCATCTTTAACTTCAGTAGATACCGTTCCGTTGATAATTTCCACCATAATATATGCTTAGATAATTGAGTTAATTCAGGGGTAAGTTAATTATAAATACAGAACCTTCTGATTCCTTTGTCTCTACCATTATCTCACCACCATGTGCTTTTACAATGTCATAACTCAATGATAAGCCCAAACCTGTTCCTTGCCCGGTGGGTTTGGTGGTAAAGAAGGGTTGAAATATTTTATCCAACACTTTTTGAGGAATGCCATTGCCGTTATCAGCAACTTTTATTTCTACTTTATTCCCCATTTTTTTTGTATTGACTGAAACAGTGGGTACGTATACTTCTTCTCCCTGTTTCTTCTTTTCTGTTACTGCATAAAACGCATTTGTAATCAGGTTGAGGATTACCCGGCCAATATCCTGCGGAATTATATTTAAGTTGCCGATTGTTTCATCATAATCAGTTTTCATGGTTGCGTTGAAGGATTTATCTTTTGCCCGCAAACCATGATAGGC
>JANORJ010000511.1:0-4357 GCA_031415255.1 Chitinophagaceae bacterium
GAAACTGATTTTAAGTGCAGTTGCCCCGGTGATGATGATAAATACAAAAATAAATAGTATGTACCCAACTGAATTACTACTATCATCGACTGTTGCGTCGCACTCTTCATCGTCCCGTAATTCTATTGAGCATTATGTAAGTGTACTCAAGCAGGCAACTAATCCTGTAATCCAAGCCAATCCAATTAATCTGTGATTAAATTTATATACAGTATCTACGCCTGCATCACTTTTGTAGCCACTATGCTACTCATATTTCCGTTTGCATTAGTCGCCGGATTTTTTGGCAGAATAAAAGGCGGTAATATGATGATACGCTTATGTAGGTTCTGGGCTGATATATGGTTTCCCATAATTTTTGTCTGGCATAAAAAAATATACGAAACACCTCATGACAAAAAGAAGTCATACATCTTTGTCAGCAATCATATTTCATACCTCGATGCAGCGATATTGGTAAAAGTTTTTCGTCAGCCATTTCGTCCATTAGGCAGAGCAGAAATGAGTAAAATACCTGTCTTTGGGTTTATTTACAGAAATGCCATAGTCACAGTTGATAGAAGTAGTGTTACTAACCGGGCGAACAGTGTAAGAGTATTAAAATCTTTAATCAGTAAAGGAATTTCTGTATTAGTTTTTCCCGAAGGCACTTTTAATATGACTACAGAACCACTAAAAGAATTTTTCGATGGTGCTTTTCGAGTAGCTATTGAAACACAAACTCCTGTCAAGCCGGTTTTATTTCTTGATGCCTATCGCAGAATGCCATATGAAAATTTATTTCACATGACACCCGGCCGCAGCCGCATTGTTTATCTGGATGAAATACCTGTTGCAGGATATACTTCCAAAGATGTTGAAAAATTGAAACAGCAGGTATATGCAATGATGGAAAAGAAATTAATTGAGTATGATGCGGCATGGAGAAAGCCCCCAATCCGCCAATAGGCGGAGAGTAATACAGACTCCGTATTTCATGATTATCTTTGGCTCTTACATGTTAGAAAGTATTACCAATATAGAAGTTTCGAACACCCCTTTAAGGGATGGGGGCGTCGTTGCCCTATTTGCCGAAGTCATCATCCCCGCCGCTTTACCAAAAAACTACACCTGGTTTGTTCCTGCACATTTAATAGAAACAGCTAAAGTGGGTTGCCGGGTAGAAGTAAATCTTGGCAAGAGTAAAAAATATGCAGGTATTATTAAACGTCTTCACAAGGAGAAGCCAGAATTTTTTGAAACAAAAGATATTCTGAATGTATTAGATGTAGAACCCGTTGTATTCGAACAGCAATTGAAACTGTGGGAATGGATTGCAGCATACTATATGTGCAGCGAAGGCGAAGTAATGGCTGCAGCATTGCCTGCGCACTTTAAATTATCCAGTGAAACTATTCTCGTTTATAATGAAGAATATGGAGATGATTTTTCTGCTCTTGACCATGATGAATATATTGTTGGCGAAGCATTGCTGATAAAAAAGGAATTGAGCCTGACAGAAGTACAACAGATACTGGATTCATCTCATGTTTACCCTGTTATCAATCGCCTTATTCAAAAGAAAGTTTGTTTTGTATGGGAGGCATTGAAACAAACTTATTCGCCAAAAAAAGAAAGTTATGTGCTGCTGAATCCTGAATATGATAATGAAGATAAATTATCCGACCTACTGAACAACTGGACAAAAGCTCCCAAACAAATGGAGTTATTATTAAGTTACCTGCACCTGATGAAAACTGAAGGCGAAGTTGTTAAATCATCGTTATTAAAAAAATCAGGTGCAAGTGAGGCACAGTTGAAAGGATTGGTAGAAAAGAAAATTCTTTGGACAGAAAAAAGAATTATTGATAGGATAAAATATTTACCAAAGAATGTGCAGATTGATTTTGAACTGAGCGAAGCACAACAAAAAGCTTTTGAACAGACATTGGAACAACTGCAAAGCAAACCAGTTTGTTTGTTGCATGGTGTTACTTCCAGTGGCAAGACAAATATTTATATCAAGCTGATTGAAGAATACATCAAGCAAGGTAAGCAGGTATTGTATATGCTGCCGGAAATTGCACTCACTTCCCAAATCATCAGAAGATTGCAAAAGCATTTCGGTGGATACATCGGAATTTATCATTCCAAATTTTCACAAAATGAAAGAGTGGAAATCTGGAACAAAGTAAAGAATGGTGAATTGAGAGTGATATTAGGTGCAAGGTCGTCGGTGTTTCTGCCTTATCAGAATCTTGGTTTGATAATCTGTGATGAAGAACATGATACATCCTACAAACAACAGGAACCGGCACCAAGATATAATGGGAGAGATGCAGCTATTTATTTTGCTTCTTTATTTGGTGCAAAAACATTACTCGGTAGTGGCACACCCTCGGTTGAAAGTTATTATAATGCGACGACGGCAAAGTACGGTTTGGTGGAGTTGTTGCAACGCTACGGCGATTTGAAACTACCACCGATTGAAATAATAGACACCAGAAAAATTTTACAGAAAGACAGATCCAAAGTGATGCTATCGCCACAACTGGTAGAAGCAGTGAATGAAGTGATAGCCAGAAACCGGCAGATTATTCTTTTTCAAAATCGCCGTGGTTATTCGCCGTACCAAGTGTGCAGCACCTGCGGCTGGATACCACAATGCAAGTATTGTGATGTATCGCTGACTTTTCATAAACTAACTAATAAATTAATTTGTCATTATTGCGGCACCACTTATCCGCCAGTGCATACCTGCGCTGCTTGCGGTAGTGATAAATTTGCACAACGAAATTTTGGTACAGAAAAAATTGAAGAACAATTGCAGGAAACATTTCCTGACGCCAAAGTGGCGAGAATGGATATAGATACCGTTCGGGGCAAGAATGCACATGATGTATTGATACAGCAGTTCGAACAAAAACGAATTGATATTTTAGTAGGCACACAAATGGTGGTGAAGGGATTGGACTTTGATAACGTTGACCTTGTTGGAATTTTAGATGCCGATGGATTATTACACTTCGCCGACTTCCGGGTCAACGAACGAGCCTTTCAACTGATGGAACAGGTGAGTGGCCGTGCCGGAAGAAAGGAAGAGACCGGCAAAGTGATGGTACAAACTTCTCAACCCACACATCCGGTGTTGCAATTTGTACAGCAGCATGATTTTAAAAACATGTTTGCCGAAGAACTAAAAAAGCGAAAAGAATTTTTCTATCCTCCATTCTCCCGCATCATCCATATCAGTTTTAAGCATAAAATAAAAGAAGTGGTTGAAAGGGCTGCACAGGTATATGCGGATGTGATGAAAATTAAATACGGCCAATACATTGTTGGTCCGGCTGAACCGGTTATTGGCCGCATCAGGAATCAATACCTGATGGAACTTTTGTTGAAACTCCCGAGAGATGGGAAAACCATCAATCAATGTAAAAAAGACTTACTGGAACAGGTGGCTATTCTGCATCAAAATAAAAGTTTCCGCAGTGTGTCGATAGTGGCGGATGTTGATGCGGTGTAATTTTACACGGATGTTTTGCTACTATCATTTTCGTACAGTTTGCCCTGAGGTGTGGAAGAGTCGTATTCTTCAGGATTCTGTTTGCTATTAAATATTTTCCAAAGCTTCTATATTTTATATGATATTAATTATACTGTCGCTGCGAAGAAACACCAATCTGCGTGATGTTTTCTTTGACAACAAAAGCGGCGAAAGTTTACAGCTATTTCCTTCTGATACCTTTTGAAAGTAAAATTTTTTCAATCTCTGTTATTCCACCGGAAAAAGGATTCCCTTTTATGATGCTAATAGAACCGCCATTCCAGCACACCAGCAACTCAGGCGAACTCGATGTAAGTTGCATTTTTCGGGTTAGCCATGCCTGATTGATGGGAGTTAGAATATTTTGCTGACCGTCCAGCAGGTGATTACTATCGAAATCGAAAATGCAAATAATTTTTAATTGCTGGAGTGGTGTAGCATTCACTTTTTTGTGATACAGTCTGACTCTCCAAAAAACAATGGCGAAAAATACAGCTATACCTATAAGAACGATCCCGATTTTTGATGAACCGATACTATCTGTACCAAACGAGACCAATTGCAGTACACCGTTGACTAACATTATCAAAGTAAGCAAACCTGTCACAAAAAGGAAGACACTAGTCCAGGTTGCAGGTTTTTTGCAGATGTATAATTTATTACCAGCTTCATAAATAACGACATCGGAGTATTCCGCCAATTTTATCATGTGTAATTTGTTACTTTATTGGAGTACACTGGTTTTTTTATAAACAAACCATTTATCAGTGGGCTTTACATATAGGCGGAATGTAGTATCATCAAGCTTTTCTATGGGCCATTCTGTAAGTC
>JANORJ010000512.1:0-7910 GCA_031415255.1 Chitinophagaceae bacterium
TAAAACCTCCGGTTACTCCGTCAACATCCATTATTTCGCCGGCAAAAAACAGATTAGCAATCTTTTTACTCATCATAGTATTATGATCGATTTCATTCAGCTTGATGCCACCTGCTGTTACAAATTCTTCTTTGAAAGTTGTTTTCCCTTTCACCTCAAACTCACCGGCACATAAATTTTTAATTAACTTATTTGCTTCTTTCGCTGGCAAATCTGTCCATCTTCTTTCTAGGTTTACTTCGGAATAGTTTAATAAAAATTCCCACAACCTATTTGGCACGCCGAAAGGATTTTTATTCGCCACTTTCTGTGCAGCAATATCAAAACGTAAAGTTTGAAATTTTTGAGCTAATTGCTGTTCGTTATAATCAGGCAACCAGTTGACGAGAATTTTAAAATCGTAATTCTTAACGGCTAATTCTCTTGCTCCCCAGGCACTTAATTTTAATACAGCCGGCCCACTTAATCCCCAATGTGTTATTAGTAAAGGACCTTGCTGTTCCAGTTTGGTTCCGGCAATCTTTACGCTGGCATTTTCTACACTTACTCCCATTAATTCCCTGATTGGATGACCGGGCATATTAAATGTAAATAAAGAAGGTACCGGCTCTTCGATTGTATGTCCTAATTCTGTCAACCATTGAAACATAGAAGATTTTGGATACCCTCCACTTGCAATACAGATAAAATCGGCGTCCAATATTTTCCCGTTTGTAAATTGAATAGTAAACTTCTCCTGTTGTATATTTATTTTCTTCACTTCTGCATGCAGAACTATCTCCACTCCATACTTGTTCACTTCATCCAGCAAGCAATCAACAATAGTTTGCGAAGAATCTGTGACCGGAAACATCCTTCCATCTTTTTCTTCTTTTATCGCTACACCCCTTTCCTTAAACCATTCAATAGTATTGGTAGTAAAAAACTGATGAAATGTTTTCTTTACAAAGTTGCCGCCTCTTGGATATTTTTTGCTCATTTCCACCATATCAAAACAGGCATGTGTTACATTACACCTCCCACCACCACTTACTTTTACTTTGGATAATAGCTTGCCAGTTTTTTCAACAAGGATAACTTTAAGTTGCGGGTTTAAACGGGCTGCATTAATGGCGCAGAAAAAACCTGCTGCACCTCCACCTATCACAATAAGTTGTTTTGACACTGAGTAAATTTTCAACAAAGAACGATGAAATTTTATTAAGTTCGTTTACCATGGCTCAAGCAGTAACAAAAAAACAAATTAAAGAGTTGCCGGTTATACGGTACGAAAAAATAAGGGACCAGCTAAAGACCGGGCATATTTTTTTTAGCTCCGGCAGTTACACCTTTTCTGGTATCATTCAACGGCTTACTAAAAGTGCCTGGAGCCATGTTGCCATTGTTTATAAAGATGAGGCACTTGGCCGTGTAATGATATTGGAGTCCGAACCCCGCATTGGTATCCGCCTTATCCCTCTTTCAAAATACATGAGGGATTAAAGGAACAAAAAGAGCCTACAAAAGGCAAATAGTAATAGCAAAATTAAATTTTGAGTTGGAACATGAAAAACTGAATAAGGCCATTTGTTTTGGTCTTGATGAACTGACACGGCCTTACGATAACTGGGAGATAATCCGTATAATGACCCGCATTCTTTTTCGTATTGGTAAAAAAGAAAAAAATAAAAACTATATCTGCTCCGAATTAGTAAGGGATGCTTTTGCAAAAGCTGGGGTAATATTCAGGCTGAATGACACTTATATTAGTCAGCAGGAAATATGGAAGGATATAAGGGTAGATATGAAATACCGCATACACTAATCAGTATCGCATCTGCATCAACTTATACTATAGTTTGAAGAAGCTGATTTGTAAATAGATTTGAATTGGCTTCTTCTGCTTTTTCGATAGTGCTATAATTGGAAAGAATATCAGCCTTACCTTTTCTTACACACACATCATGTTCAAAATGAACAGAGGGTTTGCCGTCTTTTGTTCTTACTGTCCAGCCATCTTCCTCGGTATATACATCCCTTTTACCCATATTAATCATTGGTTCAATAGCCAGTACCAACCCATCTTTTAATTTAGGACCGCTTCCCCTCTTACCATAGTTAGGCACTTGGGGGTCTTCATGTAAATTTTTTCCTAACCCGTGACCGACCAGTTCTCTTACCACACCATATCCATGTTTTCTTTCGGTATGCTCTTGTATGGCAAATGCAATATCACCAACCCGGCTTCCAACCACGGCTTTTTCTATCCCTTTGTATAACGACTCTTTTGTTACTCTTATTAACCGCATCGTATCTTCTCCCGGGTCTCCAATTGCAAATGTGTAAGCATGATCACCATGCCAGCCATTTAATATAACTCCTGTATCAATAGAAATTATATCTCCTTCTGTCAATTCATCGGGGCCCGGAAAACCATGGACTACCACATCATTTACTGAAATGCAGGAATTAAACGGATAGCCTTTATAGTGCAAAAAAGAAGGAGTTGCATGATGATCCCTTATAAACTCACCTATTAATTTATCAATAGAAAGTGTGGTGATGCCCGGCTTCAACATTTGGGCAATTTCAGTTAATGTTTTGCTTACCAGCAAAGCACTTTCCCGCATCATTTCTACCTGTTCATTTGTTTTATAAAGCATCATAGACTGCAAATATCTTTCTAAAATAAATAAAAACCCGTCCCGTTTGAAACGGGACGGGTTTTACATAAATTATTTTTTATTACATCTGAACTGCAGAAGTTGTCTGCCGTCCCTGAATTCGTCCGCTTTTCATCAACCCGTCATACTGACGCATCAATAGTTGTGTTTCTATCTGTTGTAACGTATCGAGAATTACACCTACCATAATTAAAAGCGATGTGCCACCAAAGAAAGTAGAGAATTGCTGCGTTACACCAAAACGTTCTGCAATACCGGGCAATATACCCACAAATGCAAGTAACACGGCCCCTGGCAATGTGATTCTATCCATGATAGAACCGATATAATCTGCAGTTGGCTGTCCGGGTTTTACACCTGGAATAAATCCATTATTCTGCTTCAGGTTATCTGCAATTTGCTTTGGATTAAATATTAAGGCTGTGTATAAGAACGTAAATCCAATTACTACAATAGAATAAACAAGCATATAAATAACATTGCTGTGATCAGTCAATGCCTTTAGAAAGCCACCTTTACCTGTTGTATTGAAATTAGCAAAAATGGTAGGTATAAAAATAATAGCCTGTGCAAATATAATAGGCATTACACCGGCACTATTTACTTTTAATGGTAAAAATTGTCTTGCTCCACCAAATTGGCGGTTACCCACTATCTGCTTGGCATAATTCACAGGTACTTTTCTAACACCCTGAATCAACAGGATACAGCCCATGATGATGGCGATAAGTATTGCAATCTCAACAATGAAAATTAAAATATCACCACTTCTGCCTGATTTACTACTTAACTCCTGTAGGAATGATTGTGGCAAACGAGCCAGGATACCAATCATGATAATCAATGATGTTCCATTACCTAGCCCCTTATCGGTTATCTTCTCTCCCATCCACATTACAAATAAGGTACCTGCTGTTAAAACAACAACGGTAATAAGCCAGAAACTGGAAGGAGAAAGTCCTGCCATCATAGCACCAGATTGAGCAGTTAGCCCCTCGAGGTACTTAACATAAGCAGATGCTTGTAAAATGGTAACTGCTACAGTTAAATAACGGGTGTATTGATTGATTTTTTTGCGGCCGCTGTCACCTTCTTTCTGCATTTTTTGGAAACGGGGAACAAGTACCGTCATCAACTGCATAAAAATAGATGCAGAGATATAAGGCATGATACCCAATGCAAAAATGGAGGCATTGTTGAATGCACCTCCTGAAAAAGCATCTATCAATCCTAAGATACCATTGCTATTGCTGCCACCAGTATCCAGTTTAGTTGGATCTATACCGGGCAATACAATGTGCGAACCAACCCGGTAAACAGCAATCATCATCAGGGTAAAAAGGATTTTACCCCGCAACTCTTCGATGCTCCAGATATTTTTGAGTGTCTGTATTAATTTCTTCACGGGAATTAAAAAAATTTAAAAGCACTTAAAACATAAACGACGCATTGAATGCGTCGTTGCAATTTAGTAAAATTACTTCACAATTTCAACCGTTCCACCAGCAGCTTCAATGGCTGTCTTGGCTTTCTCACTTATTGCATTTACTTTAAAAACAAACTTACCATTCAACTCACCGTTGCCTAATATTTTTATTCTATCGTTTTGCGCAATAAGACCGTTGATATATAAACTTTCAGGAGAAAATTCTGTGATTTTATACTTTTCAGCCAGTTGTTCGATTTGACCCAGATTAAGTACTTTGTATTCTATCCGGTTGATGTTTTTAAAGCCACGTTTTGGCAAACGGCGTTGAATTGGCATCTGACCACCTTCATGCGCCATTTTACTTTTATAACCGGCACGGCTTTGTCCACCTTTTGTACCTTTTCCTGATGTTCCACCATGTCCGGAACCATCACCACGTCCAATACGTTTTACTTTGTGAGTAGAACCTTTTGCAGGTCTTAATTCGTGTAGTTTCATTTTTTTGATTTTTAACTCAACGGGGAATCGCCCCTCGCTTATTTATTAATGTTTCTAGTTTAAGGTAATTTTAAATGTATTGCATTAAAACATTAACCCTTAAACAATTTATGCTTCTTCCACTTTCAATAGGTGCGTTACCTTACGTATCATACCCAGTATTTGCGGAGTAGCTTCTACTTCTTTGGTAGAATTAGTTTTATTAAGACCTAAAGCCTGTACCGTCAATTTCTGACGTTCAGATCTGTCGATAGGACTTTTAACCAATGTTATTTTTATTTTTTTCATATTTATAAGTTGTAGGTCGTAAGTGATAAGTTATAAGTAAAGAGTTTCAAAACTTACAACTTAATACATATAACTTTTATCCGTTGAATACTTTCTTTAACCCAAGTGTACGGGTTTTTGCCACACTGATTGGTTCACGAAGTAAAGCCAATGCTTTGAAAGTAGCTTTTACCACATTATGAGGATTAGCAGAACCTAATGATTTAGCCAATACGTCGGTAACACCTGCACTTTCCAAAACGGCCCGCATAGACCCTCCGGCAATTACACCAGTACCATGCGCAGCTGGTTTAATCAATACTTTAGCAGCACCTTCTTTAGCCCACTGATCATGAGGGATGGTGCCCTTCATTACCGGTACTTTAATAAGGTTCTTTTTTGCATCCTCAATTCCTTTGGTAATAGCTTCCTGAACTTCTTTGGCTTTTCCCAAACCATGACCAACTATTCCAGCCTCGTTTCCAACAACTACGAGAGCAGAAAAACTGAAGGCACGGCCACCCTTAGTAGTTTTAACTACACGGTTGATGGCAACCACTTTATCTTTTAATTCCAGGTCGCCTGCTTTTACCCTGTTTACGTTGTACTTTGACATTTATACTTGTAATTAAAGTTTGAATGTTGTTTTCTTAAAATTTAAGACCACCTTCTCTTGCTCCGTCAGCTACTGATTTTACACGGCCATGATAGAGATAACCACCACGATCGAAGGTTACATCTTTGATACCTAACTCTTCCGCTTTTTTAGCTATGGCTTCTCCTACCATTTTACTTTTCTCCACTTTATTTGCTTTCTGCGCAACGATAGCCTTATCTTTTGATGAAGATGATGCCAGTGTCTGACCATTTGCATCGTCAATCAATTGAGCATAAATTTCCGTGTTGCTTCTAAACACAGAAAGCCGGGGCTTCTGAGCTGAGCCTTCGCCAATTCTACGGCGAATGCGGTAACGGATATTTTTCCTTCGTTGTGATTTTACTTTTGGGTTCATCGCTTTTTATTTTCAACCCTTCCCGATAATTATCGGGATGCCAGGTTTTTTAAAATTAATTATTTACCTGCCGCTTTACCAGCTTTCTTACGTACCACCTCGCCAACATAACGAACACCTTTTCCTTTGTAAGGCTCTGGCTTACGTAAGCCCCGTATTTTAGCCGCTACCTGACCTATTAATTGCTTATCTATTCCGTCTAACGTAATAATAGGATTCTGCCCTTTTTCCTGCGCAGTTGCTACTTTAAGTTCTTTTGGTATTTCAAAAACAATGTTGTGAGAAAATCCTAATGCAAGGTCTAGTACATTTCCTTGGTTAGAAGCTTTGAAACCTACACCAATCAATTCCAGTTTTCTTTGATAACCATCCGTAACACCTTTTACCAGATTAGAAACCAATGAACGATACAAGCCATGCAATGCACGGTGACGTATCTGATCTGTAGGACGGGCAAAAGTTATCTGTCCGTCTTTTACTTCCACCGTAATATCACGGTCTATGGCTTGCTTCAATTCACCTTTTGGTCCTTTTACTGTAACCACATTGTCTTTACCAACTGAAATGGTAACACCACTTGGAGCGACTACCGGTTGTTTTCCTATACGAGACATTTTGTTTTAAATTTACTTCTGAAAATTTTCAGAATTGTTATTTTAATTGTTGTTGACCGATCAGCCTGGTATAGTCCGGCTTAATGTATCATCAACGTTTTATTTCCTTACTCCCCTTCAGGAGATTAGGGCTTAATAGATATAGCAAAGAACTTCACCACCTACATTCTGCACTTTAGCTTCTTTATCAGTCATTACTCCTTTTGAAGTAGACATGATAGCTACACCCAAACCATTCTTTACACGGCGGAACTCAGCAGGTTTTGCATACTGACGCAAACCCGGGCTGCTCACTCTTTCCATGCTCTGAATAGCAGGTTGTTTGGTTGAAGGATCATACTTCAAAGCGATTTTAATAACACCTTGTTTGTTATCATCTTCAAATTTGTACTTCAGAATATATCCCTGGTTGTACAGGATTTCTGTCATCCTCTTTTTCAAATTAGAAGCTGGGATATCAACCACACGGTGACCGGCCATCTGTGCATTACGGATTCTGGTCAGGAAATCTGCTATCGGATCTGTTACCATATTTTTTGCCCTCCTACGTTTCGTATTGCCTCAGGCGATACGAAATAATTGGATAGTTTAATTTTTAAATTTTGTTTCTTACCAGCTTGCTTTTTTCAAGCCAGGTATTTTTCCATTCAATGCCATGTCTCTAAGCATAATTCTTGAAAGGCCAAAATAACGAACGTACCCTCTTGGACGTCCTGTAATCTGGCAACGATTTTTCAAACGTACTTTCGAAGAATTCCTTGGCATTTCATCCAGAGCTTTCCAGTCGCCTGCTTTCTTCAGCTCTGCTCTTTTAACAGCATGCTGGGCTACCATCTTCTCCCTCTTTTTTTGCCTGGCTTTTATTGATGTTTTTGCCATGTTTATTTATTCTTTTAGTTTGAACTAATTTTTGCTGCGTTTTTAAAAGGCATTCCCAATTCTTTCAGTAACTCGTATGCTTCTTCATCTGTTGAAGCAGAGGTTACGAAAGTGATATCAAGACCGGTAATTTTATTTACTTTATCAATATCAATCTCTGGGAAAATGATTTGCTCTGTTATACCCAGTGTGTAGTTACCACGACCATCAAATGCTTTTTCATTCACACCTTTAAAGTCACGAACACGGGGCAATGCCACAGCAATAAAACGATCAAGAAACTCATACATCTTTTCTCCACGCAGCGTAACTCTTGCACCAATCGGCATGTTCTTACGCAATTTGAAGTTAGAAATGTCTTTCTTCGACATAGTAGCAACTGCTTTCTGACCAGAGATTGTTGTTAACTCATCAAGAGCAATATCAATCAGCTTCTTATCAGTTACAGCTCCATTTACACCACGGTTCAGGCAGATTTTCTCCAGCTTAGGAGCCTGCATAACTGTGTCGTAGCTAAACTTTTTTACTAATGCAGGTACAACTTCAT
>JANORJ010000513.1:0-1915 GCA_031415255.1 Chitinophagaceae bacterium
CGCAGAAATTTTGATGTGAATGTATTGTTGTTTAACAATCAGATATATGGATTGACAAAAGGACAATACTCTCCCACATCAGAAGAAAATAAGGTAACCAAGAGTACACCGATGGGAAGCATTGACCATCCGTTTAATCCGCTGGCATTAGCACTCGGTGCCGATGCTACTTTTGTGGCCCGCACAATGGACCGTGATGTTAAGCACATGCAGGCAATGCTTATCCGTACAAATCAGCATAAAGGAACTTCTTTCCTGGAAATATACCAGAACTGCAACATTTTTAATGATGGAGCATTTGAAATTTTTACAGAGAAAAGCAGCAAGCCAATAGAAACATTATTTTTAGAACAAGGCCAGCCATTAGTATTTGGTGAAGCTAAAGACAAAGGAATAAAATTAGATGGCTTTAAACCAGTGATTGTTGATTTGAACCTTGGCCACAGTGCCGATGACCTTTGGATACACGATGAACAGGATATTTACAAAGCACAGATACTAACCCGCATATTTGATGATCCAAAAATTGAAGGACACCTGCCAAGACCATTTGGTGTTTTCTATCAAACCAACAGAGATTGTTATGAAGATGTGATGGCTGCACAATTAGAAGAAGCAAAATCAAGAAAGCCTGCTGATTTGGATAAGCTGTTGCGGGGGAATGAGGTTTGGACGATTGTTTAAAAAATTCTTTTTTATTATTAAGAAAGCCCCGAACCGGGGCTTTTATTTTAACTTAATACTACATTCTTCAACTCCTTCGCCGCATTTTCATACACTCTCTTTTCCTTTCTCTTATACCACCATTTCGGCATTGTCTTTTTCATCAGTGTATCAATATTGCGCATACCAATCAGGCTCCAAACGCCTTTTAATTTTCCAGCAAGGGATGGCTGCATGGCACGGAGACTCATGGCAAAACCACTTTCTAAATATTCCATATGGTGCCAATAACCGGCAGGCATAAATAATGTGTCGCCGGGCTCTAAAATAAAATCAAAGCCTTCGGCTAATTTCAATGCTGGAAACTTTTCATAATCCGGTGAGCCATCTTGCTCATAGTAATGAGAAAAGTCAGCCAGGCTTAATACTTCAAATGGTTTGCGATAGAGTTTGTGTTGTTCTTTATTCGGAAACATCAGCACTCTTTTTCTTCCAACAAACTGTGTGTGCAGAATATGAGAAAGGTCAATATCGTAGTGCATATGGGTAATGCTGCCCTGGCCACCAGTAAAAAGCATCGGGTATTTTTTTACAAAGCCTTTCATCAGGTGCTCTGGCCAAGTAAAATCTTTAATCAGTTGCGGAGCATGGTCAAAAATGTTGAAGAGAAATATCCGCCAAGCTGCCGGGCCGCTGCTTATCATGTCAATATATTCACCAAAGGTTTTGTAATCGTCCGCTGTATTGATAGGTGTGTAAGCGTCACTTTTTACATTATTATAAAGCGGCACTTTTTGGTCGCCTACTAATTGTTTGAAATAATCCCAGTTCCATTTGGTGTTGGCTGGCCAGTTGTGCGACAGGTTTTTAATGACCACAGGCACACCGGGGCGATAATAATCTCTTTTAAACACCTCTGGCTCAATCGTATCAAAGGTGGCTACCGGCTTTAACTGCATGACAATTCTTTATTTTTACAAAGATAAGCGGCGGTGAAAATACGAATTGCCGGGTAAATAGAGTTTACCGGTTGTCTATTTGTTAAAACCCTGTATTTTTAAACGGAAAGGTAGCCTATGTTATTACAAATTCATCCCGAAAACCCACAAACCAGACTGATAAAACAAGTGGTAGAAAGCTTGCAAAAAGGAGGCATCATCATTTACCCAACCGACACGGTGTATGGCTTGGGTTGCGATATACTCCAGCATAAAGCAGTGGAACGGATATGTCGGATAAAGCAAGTGGATCC
>JANORJ010000514.1:0-4844 GCA_031415255.1 Chitinophagaceae bacterium
GCAATCATTGGAAAGGGTAGAAGATATACAAAACCTTTGTATCAAAACAGGTAAACAATTGGTGGTTTACATGTCAATGGGATTTGGTAATCCTTATGGCGACCGTTACTCTGAAGAAATTGTTTTTGAATGGGTGAACCAGTTAGTAGCAATGGATATTGGAATTATTTCACTGGCGGATACGGTGGGTGTGGCCACAACCGAACAAGTGTATGATATGACAAATTACCTTGTTGATTCATTGCCCGGAACTGAAATTGGCGTTCATCTTCATTCCACGCCAACCAACTGGAAAGAAAAATTAGAAGCTGCGGTAAAAGCTGGTTGCAAACGATACGATGGCGCATTAAAAGGAATCGGTGGCTGCCCAATGGCGGATGATGAACTGGTGGGAAATATGAACAGTGAATTGATGATTGATTATTTTGAAGAAAATGGCTTATTATCTGGATTAAATAAAGAGGCTTTAACGGATAGCCTTCGACTGGCAGGAGAAATATTTATATAGTGTACTATGGATTTGATGCTGAATATTGATTTGAAGAAACTGATGCCGTCCATTAATTATCAGGATAAGATAATGCTGGTTGGGTCTTGCTTTACAGAACATATCGGCAATGCTCTCAGTAGTTTAAAATTTTCTGTTTGTCAAAATCCCAATGGAATTCTTTTTGGCCCCGATGCTGTTTGTAAAACTTTACTTTCTTATGTTGACAATAAAAAACATTCAATTGCTGATTTATTTCAATTAAACGAAATTTGGAATAGCTGGCAGCATCATAGCCGGTTTTCCAATATTAGTTCGGAAGAAGCTGTTCGGATTATTAATGACTCGCAGCAAGCGGCACATGATTTTTTGAAACAGGCTGATTGGCTTGTTATTACATTGGGTTCTTCCTTTTCTTATCGGTTAACTAATCAGGCAGATGCTGCTACGCAGAATATTGGCGATGGGGTGGCTAATTGTCACCGGGCACCGGCCAGTTGGTTTACAAAGGAAATGCTGGAGATTGATGACATCAAATCAATGCTGGAAGATTGTCTGAATCAGTTGAACGAATTTAATCCCAAACTGAAATTCATTTTTACTGTAAGTCCCGTTCGCCATATACGGGATGGGGTAGTGGAGAACAACCGGAGCAAGGCAAGATTGATTGAGGCTGTACATTATATAGAAACAAAATTTGAAACGGCACATTATTTCCCGGCGTATGAATTAGTGATTGATGTATTGCGGGATTATCGTTTTTATGATATTGATTTGGTACATCCTAACTATCCGGCTACAGAGTTTGTGCTGGAAAAGTTTGCGGAGAGTTGTATTGATGAGCAGACGCAACAATTAATGCAGGAAGTAAAGAAAATTATTATTGCCAGAAAACATAAAGCCTTTCAACCAGAAACCAAAGCTCATCAGCAGTTCTTGATGGCTCATTTTGAAAAGGCGAAACTGTTACAGGGGAAATATCCTTTTTTAAATTTGAAAGAGGAGATGGTTTATTTTTCTCAAACATAAAATCCAGAACATTACCTAAACAAATTAAGTCAATATTTTGTAAACCGTTTTCTGTTGATACACTTCTCCCTGCCTCAAAATAGTAGTAGGAAAATGCGGAATGTTAATAGCATTAGGATGTTTTTGTGTTTCTAAACAAAGCCCGGAAAGAGGACCATAATTATTTCCATTCTTGCCCATTACCACGGGTATCCATTTGCCAGTATAAAAATGTACAACAGGTTCAGTAGAATAAACCTGCAATAAAAGTCCGGACTGCAACGACCTTGTTTCTGCCACCAACAAATCTTTCCGATTATCACCAACAAAACTTTTATCAAACTCTTCTGCCTTAATAGAACCGTCTCCAACTTGTTTGAATTCGCTAAAATCAAACGCAGTATTTTTTACAGAAAGTAAATTGCCCGTTACTACAAGGTCGTCATCTTGTTCCAGCACAGCAGATCCATATATTTTTACTTCATGGTTTTCAATGGTGCCTTCACCATTATTTAAATTGAAATAACCATGATGGGTGAGATTGACAGCCGTAGCTGCATCACAAGTGGCGTTGTATTCATAGCTAAGCTCATTGTCTTCAGTTAATTCGAAACGAATCGTTACTGCCAAATTTCCGGGGTAGCCTTCTTCACCATCAGGGCTAGTATATTTTAATTCAAGCCAGCTGTTAGTTGTTTCTCCTTGCGAAACAAATTGCCATACTTTTTTATCAAACCCAAAATGACCGCCGTGTAACTGGTTATCATCACTATTCTTACTAAGCTGATATTTTTTCTCATCAATTTCAAATGCTCCGTTCTTTATTCTGTTGCCATAACGGCCAACAGCTGCACCAAACCAGGGATAATTTTCAAGGTAATCGGTAGCTAAATAATCTTCTACCTTGTCAAACCCAAGTACAATATCATTTACTTTACCATCAGGCATTTTTATTTTAAATGAAGTAATAATAGCTCCATAGTTGGTAATGAGAACTTCAGTTCCTTTTGTGTTCTGCAAAGTAAACAGATGGACTTCTTCGCCAGTGGTGTGAATAAAACAAAATTGACCTGCTGACTTAGTCATTTTTAAAAGTATAATGTTTATGCAGAAACTCTTCTAGTTTTTGTAATAAAATCAACTGATTTTTTGCTCTGTCAAAATTTTGTTCAGGATAGTTGATGCGGTAATATATATCACCATTCAGATAATCGGATAAAAAACGCAGGGCTTGCATATAAATCATCAGCAACCCAGAATAATGAATATACTTTTTTTCAGATCCGGTTAGTTGCTTATCCATTACATCTAAATATCCGGTTATGATAGCTTCGTAAAATTCTTTACGGATACAGATGCTATTAAAGTTGGTACTGTTTTCTTCTTCGCAGCAAGCCATAGAACGTATCATGTCGCCTAGGTCGGAGAAAAAATAACCAGGCATCACGGTATCAAAATCAACCGGACATATCACTTTACCGGTTTTGTTATTAAAAAGTACATTGGAAATTTTTGCATCATGGTGCATCACCCGTTGCGGAAATTCATCTGACTCGATGATGATTTCATAGAAATGTTTATATTTTTCCCTCTTTTTTAGTTCTTCAATGAGGGGCTGTGCTTTAGCCATTCTTTCATAAGCTTCGCCTTTGGTTGCATCTTCAAATTGCCGGTACCGTAAACTAAGATCATGAAAGCCGGGAATAACGTTCTTCAGCATCTGCACATTGAATTCTTCAAATGCAGAAGTAAATTTTGCAAATGCTTTGGCGGTGGCTTTTGCCTGTGCAGGTTTTTCGGCAATGGAAAACATTCTGGCATCATCAATAAATTCAAAAGCTCTCCAATAGTTTTCATTCCCATCAACAAACAAAGTTGATCTTTTACCACAGTGCTTGGGTGAGGGTAACCGCAGGCCTGTAAATTCGAATTCAGCATATTCCCAGATGTTGACATAATTTTCCTGCACTTGCTCAGGACGAGCAAACACTTTTTTATTGACTTGCTGCAACAAAAAATCGGGTTTTAGCTGGCAACTTATTTTGTAAGACTGATTGATTAAACCTCCACCGACAGTCTCCACCGTTATCTTACCGGCTGAATGGTCGGGAAGACCCGGGTCATAGTTTATAAAAGCGGTTAAAACTTCTTGAGGTATTTCATGCTTCATAATTCAACTGTTGCAACTGAGGTATTAATTCTTGAAAGTTGAATTTAATCCTAAATGAAATTGAAAATTGCTACAATCGTTTGCGGAAAATTTTGGCTAAGATGGAAAATACAATTTGCTAAGAATTCATCCTTCGAAAAGCTCTGGAGAGAAAAGAGGGAAAGAGAAATACAATACAAGAAATTTAAAGGAGAATGGGGCTCTTCAAATTGACTCTTTTTCTCATTGCGATGCAAACTCTTTTCTTAGCTCAATGTATTCTATCACCTCTCACTTCAAGGGTTTTTATAACTTCTGCTTCGTAGTCTAACCATTCTTTCCAGCGGCTGCGAACTTTTTCTTTGTCAACATATGTTTCTGCTAATTCTAAAAACAATGTGTAATGACCAGCTTCACTCTCCATAAAACGACGATAGAACTTTTGCATGTATTCATCATTCAATCCCTCGCTTAATCGTTTGAACCGTTCGCAGCTTCGGGCTTCTATCAACGCCATGGTTAGCATCTGGTCAAGAAAACGGTCGTCAATATGCCCGCCTTTTTTTTGAAAGAGTAGCAAGGCGTTTACATATTCATCTCTTCTTTGTACGCCCAGTTTCAAATTTCTTTTATGCAATTCTGCCAACACCAACCGAAAATGGCCCCATTCTTCAGTAACGATGGGGGAGAGTTCGATTACCATTTTTTCCCGTTCGCTATACTTTTGAATCAACGATATACAAGTGAGGGCAGCTTTTTGCTCGCAATAGGCATGGTCGGTCAGGATGTCACCCATTGATTTTTCGGCAAGATTCACCCATCTTGGATCCGTAGGAAGCTGAAGGCCGAGGATGTTTTTGGTGTCTTGGGAGATTTCCATGCGGCAAAAGTAGAGTTATACCCTGAAAATCAACCTCAAAAATGCCTAAAGAGGTCCAAAAAAAAGGAGATGAAAGCCTTTGCTGTTAGGCATTACTGCCTTACCTTTGCCGTCTTAAAAATAAGATGAAAAAAATCGGATGAAATTTTAAAAAATTAAAAGATGCCACTTACAAAAGAGAAAAAAGCTACAATTATTACCACATTCGGTGGTTCAGCAACAAACACTGGTTCTATCGAAGGTCAGATTGCTTTGATTACAGAAAGAATTAGCCAAATCAGCAGCCACCTGCAACAAAACAAAAAAGATTTCTCTACTCA
>JANORJ010000515.1:0-2369 GCA_031415255.1 Chitinophagaceae bacterium
GAATAAGCCGGCACTTGTTATCTGCATGGGTTTATATCTTGTTTATTCTTTTGTAGAAGTAGCATCTTTACAAAAATTGCTGAAACAAAAAAGCCGGGATAAAGCCGCAGGTATTCAATAAGTATTCGTAAGGCCGGGATGATAAGATCAACGAAGCAAAATATAGAATGCCTAAAAAAGAAGTTCACATTGACCATCTACAAAATTATCTGCCGCCAGCTACCAGTGATGCAGTGACGGCTTACCTGCAACAATACAAAGTACATTTAACTATTGCAAAGGAACGTAAAAGTACTCTTGGCGATTATCGTCATCGTACTCACCAAGCCAATCACCGAATTAGTGTGAATGGCAACCTGAATAAATTTGCTTTCTTAATTACGTTGTTGCATGAGTTGGCTCACCTACTTACTTTTGAACAGCATAGTAATAAAGTAATGGCACATGGCAAAGAATGGAAAATGATCTATGGTCAATTGCTGAAACAATTTCTCTCCGAAGGATATGGTGGGGATCGTAAAATTTTTCCTGCTGATATTGAAAATGAATTATTGCAGACATTAAAAAATCCTGCTGCCAGCAGTTGTGCCGAAGATGGGTTGCTGCGAGTATTAAGAAGGTATGATGAGAAAGAAAGCCATCATCGTTTAGTAGAAGAACTTTTACCCAACAGTTTATTTCGTATAAAAGATGGCAGAGTTTTTCAAAAAGGGGAGAAGCTTCGAAAACGTTTTAAATGCAAAGAAGTAGCCACAGGAAAATTTTATTTGTTTAGTCCGGTGTATGAAGTAGAGAAGATGAGTTAAGATTCTTGAATTAGCAGTGGTTAACTAATGACTAACGATTATTGACTACAGGCTCCGAAGCATCCACAAACTGCACCCTGTATGTCCGCTATTACCCATTGGTCCTTTTAAGTATTCAAAGCCAAATTTTGCATAGACTTTTAATGCCTGTTTAAGTTGGGGCATTGTTTCTAGGTACACTTGTTTGTAGCCGGTTTCTTTTGCAAAGGCAAGGCTTTTTTCAATTAATGTTCTTCCAAGACCAGTGCCTCTTGCCTGTGGTAGCAAATACATTTTTACTAATTCACAAGTATCGGCAGGCAAGCCATCGGTAGGATAAATACCACCACCGCCAACAATTTCTCCATCGAGTTCTGCAACAAAATAAGCAGCCCCTTCTTTTTGAAATAATTCAAACAACGTATCTGTAGTGGCATCGTAATAAACAGTACCGGGATGGTTGGCATCAAATTCGGCCAATGTATCTTTTATTATTTTGGAAAGAAAAGGATTGTCGGCAAGTTGTATGGTTCTTATTAAAACAGCATTCATATTGCAAATATAATTAGGCGAAAGGAGAATTCTGACTGTGCCATGTAAGTTGAAGGCTTTACAGTGCAGCAAAATATTAATGATCTGTTGTGCTGAATTTTATTCAGGAAAATTCATTCGTTTAACGAAAGGTTGAAACCGGGGATCGGTTCTCATAAATGCACCAAGCGGATATACCTTAATACAAGGGAGTGTACAATCCTGTTGTTCGAATGCCTTTTCCATGTACTTGATGGCTTCCTCTTCTTTTTTTGAAAAATAAGCGACGCAGCATAAAAAAATACCCGCAATATATTCTGTTTGTGAACGGCTAAGAAGTTCATCCATTATTTTTTGTGGTTCAGTAATATTGCCAGTTAATGAATAAGCCCAGCTTAATTCAACAAGAGATATCGGTTGTCTGGATGAAAGCTCTACCGTAGTTTTAAATGCTTCAATTGCTTCTGAATATTTATGTAGTCCTGCAAAGCTTAATCCTAATCCCCGATAACCCGGGAAGGAACTGGCATCTAGTTCTATGGCCATTTTACTTGCCTGTAGTGCTTCATCAAATTTGCCTGCATTAACATACATAATGGATAATATATGATGCGATATTGGTACCAATGGTTCCAGCACATCTACTGACATTTTCGCCTGATTAATTGCCTCTTCGTAATTCCTGTCTATAAAAGATAAATAATAGCTATACCAATAGTGGGCCGGTGCATAATCAGGAGTGATTGAAAGAACATGCTGAAATCTTTTTTTCCCATCTTCCCAGTTCCAGTCATAAAAAGTACTGATAAAGGCCAATGCACTATATGCTTCGGTATGAGAAGATTGAAGTTCAATTGCTTTTTGTGCATATTGCCGTGCTTTAGGCATTGCATTATGGGGTGGAATTACACAATACAAAGCCAGTATACAATAAGCATCTGCCATGCCCGAATAGGCAAGTACCAGTTCCGGGTCTTTCTCTAATGCAAGTTCAAAAAATTTAAGTGCTTTCATTAAGCCGGCTCCCCGTTTATTAAAATAAAATCGTCCTTT
>JANORJ010000516.1:0-10777 GCA_031415255.1 Chitinophagaceae bacterium
TCTAAAATTCATTACCGCTTTGTTTCTCCGCAGGATGAAATGCCAGAAGCAGGAGGTAAAAGTTATGAGGATACCTTAGTTGGTCTTGGAGCTAATCCGATTAACCTTACTGTTCAGGTAAAAGCTGGTGAAGAGAGTAAAAGAGTTTACCCGGTTGCATTGGTAAAGTATAAAGACAGGCAGGCTCTTGTAAATTTATATGGCGGTGGTAAAAGAGCTATTGGTGCCGAAGAACTAAACAGTGCCGAAGCATTAATGGAATATCAGTTTGCCAAAACATTGGATGGATTAGTAAACCCGACGAAACCATTAGTGGCTTATTCAATTGGCAATGGCGAGCCAACTGATTACAAAACGTTTGACTTGCAGCAAACATTGCAAAAGGATTACAAACTCTTTACACTTAATATTAACGAACAAAAATTTATTCCGGACACCATTAAGGTATTGTTGATTGTAAAGCCCACTGCACAGTTTACTGAGGATGAAAAACTAAAGATAGATCAGTACATTATGCGGGGAGGAAAAGTGCTGTGGTTTATTGATAACCTGATTGCTGAACAGGACAGCCTGAGGTATACACCAGAAACAATAGCTTTTGACAGAAACCTGAATTTGACGGACATGCTTTTTAAATATGGGGTTCGTATCAATACTGATTTGGTAATGGATTTGCAATGCGATTTTATTCCGTTGGCAGTAAATGGTAACAGCGAAACACCCCAGTTTGAATTTGTACATTGGAATTATTATCCATTGTTTGAATCAAACGGCAATCATACAATTAATAAAAATACCGGATTGATTGCAGCCAGGTTTGTCAACTCTATTGATACAATAAATACTATAGGAGTAAAGAAAACTGTTTTGCTGGCCACTTCTTCCAATTCAAGAATAATAAGTACACCTGCACTTATCAGCCTGAATGAAAATAAGAATACACCGGAAGATGTGAAGTTTAATAAGAATGCAATACCTGTAGCTTATTTGTTAGAAGGAAAATTCACTTCTTTGTTTAGAAACAAGGCTTCTAAATCACAAATAGACAGTATTGCCGCATCCGGCTCTTCCTTTACTGATATGAATAAGCAGGACAATAAAATGATAGTAGTAGGCGATGGTGATATATTATTAAATGACATTTCTCCTAAAGAGGGGCCTTTGCCAATGGGGTTAAATTTCTACACAGTGGGCTCTCAATATGAATACCAGTTTGCTAACCGGGATTTTTTATTGAATTGTATGGAATACCTCGTTAATAAACCCGGTATTATTGAAACAAGAAATAAAGACATCGTGTTGCGCCTGCTGAATACACAAAAAGTGGAAGAGCAGAAATCAACCTGGCAGTTTATCAATATCGGATTGCCCATTTTATTGGTACTGCTCTTTGCCTGGGTTTATCAACAGGTTAGAAAACGAAAATATGCAGCATAAATATCCTGCGGCTTCCCCTTTATCTTTGCATACTTCTAAATCACACAGATGACAAGAGAACAAATAACTTACCTCGTTTTTGGAATTGTATTAGTGGCTTCCCTTGTTGTGGATTTGGGCCTGCTTAGCAAAAAAGATAAAAAGGTTACTATCCGTCAGGCATTGTACCAAACATTTTTTTGGGTAGGATTGGCTCTTGCCTTCTGCGTATTTATGTGGATTGAAAATGGACAGAAGCCGGCACTCGAATACCTGAGTGCTTACCTGATGGAGTGGAGCCTTAGTATTGATAATATTTTTGTTTTCATTCTTATTTTTTCTGCTTTTTCTGTAAAAGAAAAAAACTATGGCCGTGTATTGCTGGCAGGTATATTAATGGCTATTATTTTCAGAATTATTTTTATAACAGTAGGAGTTGCGTTGGTGGAAAAATTTCATTGGGTGCTTTACATTTTCGGAGCCTTCCTAGTTTATACAGGATACAAAATGTTTACCGCCAGTGATGATGAAGAGTTTAAACCTGAAGAGACCAAGATATACAGGTGGATGAAAAGAATTTTACCATTAGTGCCGCATGATGGCGATGGAAAATATTCAGTAAGGATAGACGGTAAAAAGTTCTATACTAGCTTGTTCGTAGTAGTAATTATGCTGGCTGCTATCGACCTAGTTTTTGCATTAGATTCAATTCCTGCCGTAATGGGAATTGTAGATACTAAAACACCCGGATACGAGCCTACAGCAAGATTAGTTATTTATACGTCCAATATTTTTGCTGTACTCGGACTACGGTCACTATTCTTTTTGCTGCGGGGTGCTGTCAGCAAATTTGATTACCTGCAACAGGGTATAGCCATTGTGTTGGTATTTATAGGTATTAAAATGCTGGCCGAGCATTGGGTTAATCAGTGGATAGATAAACAAATACAGGTATTTATTTCCTTAGGCGTAATTCTTATATGTATTTCAGGTTCCATATTCTATTCCATATTTATGAAGAAGGAAGGAGTTCCTGAAGATGTAACAGATGAAAGCCAGTAATAATACCACTCTTTAATTGAGCTATCAAATCAGTCATATTGCCCGTATAGTTAGTGCTAAAGAAGCCGTTGTAACCGATACTACTATTGAACATCTATTACTGGACAGCCGGAAAGTATATTCACCCGCCTCTTCTTTGTTCTTTGCTATAAAAGCAACCCGTAGGGATGGTCACCAGTTTATTCCTGAATTGTATAAAAGAGGAGTAAGAAATTTTGTTATTAGTCAGCAAATAGAAACTACTGCCTATCCCGAAGCTAATTTTCTATTGGTAATAAATACATTGGAATCTTTACAGCAATTAGCAGCATATCACCGGCAGCAATTCACCTTTCCGGTAATTGGTATTACAGGTAGTAATGGAAAAACAATTGTAAAAGAATGGTTGTATCAATTGCTTCACGAAGATTATAATATAGTAAGAAGTCCAAAAAGCTATAATTCACAAATAGGAGTGCCGCTGAGTGTTTGGCAAATGAATGCGCAACATACGTTAGGCATTTTTGAAGCTGGTATTTCGCAGCCGGGTGAAATGAAAAACCTGCAAAATATTATCCGGCCAACAATAGGAGTATTGACAAACGTTGGAGAAGCACATGGCGAAGCTTTTGCCTCTCTTGCAGAGAAAGAAGCGGAGAAAAGAATTTTATTCAATAATGCTGTTGAGCCTGTAGTGTTGAAAATAAACGATATAATAAAAGGAAAGGCAACTAGTATTATTTCTGTCACTGAAAATGAAGAAGCGGCTAAAAAAAGTTCAATTGAAATACCTTTTACTGATGATGCTTCCATTCAGAATGCAATAACCTGCTGGCAGGTAATGCTGATGCTTGGCTATACTAATGATGTTGTTAGAAAGAGGATGCAATTATTGATGCCGGTAAATATGCGGCTGGAATTAAAAAAAGGTATCAATCATTGTTCTATCATAAACGACAGTTATAGTGCTGACCTCAGCTCTCTCGAAATTGCATTGAACTTTCTCGATCAACAAAGTGCTAGTGAGAAAAAAACGGTTATCCTTTCTGATTTCTTACAGAGTTCGCTAGACGATGAAATATTATACAACCAGATTCTGGAAAGCCTGAAAAAACATAGCGTCAGCAGATTGATTGGTATTGGTGAAAAAATTTCAAGTAAACTTAGAAACTTATTGCTAAAGCCAGAACCTGATTTTTCGATTGTGCTATATTCATCAACAGAAGATTTTATTAATCATTTTCGGTCTTCTGATTTTAAGGAAGAAACAATTTTGGTAAAAGGAGCTCGGTCTTTTGTCTTCGAACAAATAGTACAACTGCTGGAACAGAAAGTGCATCAAACTCTGCTGGAAATTAACCTGAATGCTATTGCACATAATTTGAAGGAATATCAAAAAGTATTAAAACCATCCACCAAAGTGATGGCAATGGTAAAAGCATTTGCATATGGCAGTGGTGGAGCAGAGATAGCCGGCATTCTTCAATACCATAAAGTAGATTATCTGGGTGTGGCGTATGCAGATGAAGGAGTGGAGTTGAGAAAAGCTGGTATTACATTACCTATCATGGTAATGAACCCGGAGGAAAATGCTTTTGAATCAATTGTTGAAAATAATTTGGAGCCGGAAATTTATTCTTTCGAACTACTGCATTCATTTGATAAGTTTTTGCAACAGGAAGGGCTGCAGCAATACCCAATTCATATTGAAATAGAAACCGGGATGAATCGACTGGGCTTTGCAGTAGGTGATATGGAGAAATTATCAATAGCATTGCAAGCAAGCCCTTCTTATAAAGTGCAAACCATTTTTTCTCACTTGGCCGCCAGCGAAGAAATGGCACAAGATGAATTTACTTTACAGCAGTTCAATCTTTTTTCTACTGCTTCTACGGAACTAGAAAATAAATTGGGCTACACTTTTATAAAGCACATTTCTAATTCAGCCGCAGCTATTCGTCATCCGCAATTGCAAATGGATATGATACGATTAGGTATTGGGCTTTATGGAGTTGATAGTTCAAATTCAGGACAGCTAAAATTGCAAACTGTTGCTACGTTGAAATCAACTATTGCTCAGGTAAAGCAGTTGAAAAAAGGGGAATCCGTCAGCTATAATCGTAAAGGGGTGGTGGAAAAAGATTCAGTTATCGCTACTATTCGTATCGGCTATGCAGACGGATATCCCAGAAGATTGGGTAATGGTGCAGGAAAAGTCTGGATAAAAGATAAACTGGCGCCGGTAATTGGCTCCGTTTGTATGGATATGTTTATGATTGATGTTACTGAAATCCCCAATGTGCTTGAAGGTGATGATGTGATTATATATGGTAGCCAGCTGCCAGTCCAGCAAGTTGCAAAGTGGGCTGAAACGATACCATATGAAATAATGACTGGTGTTTCTCAACGGGTTAAGAGGGTGTATTATGAGGAATGAAGATGAACGATTTTCCGTTGTTATCAGATTTTACTCAAAAAACTTAACCACTAGTTAAATTATTATTGAAGGGAACCAGCAGGAGGCAGGCAGCTAAAGGCTTGCAGCTTTCTTACTATATTTGTCTAATTATGAAGACGCTTAAACTAAAGCATGTTGTTTTTATTATTGCTGCCATCATCATCGTTGATCAGGCATTGAAGATCTGGATTAAAACCAGCCATCCTACCGGTGAAGTAGAAAGGGTTTTTGGTTTGGACTGGTTTCGGCTGCATTTTATTGAAAATCCGGGCATGGCCTGGGGTTGGAAATTTGGCAATGAAACGGGCAAAATGATTTTGACATTATTCCGCCTTGCTGCTGTCATCTTTGGTACTTGGTATTTGGTCAAAATTGTAAAACAGGAATACAGAAGAGGTTTTATCATTTGCGCTGCGTTGATTTATGCAGGTGCATTGGGCAACCTTATTGATAGTATGTTTTATGGAATGTTTTTCGACAAAGGGTTAAAATATGATCCAGCTATCAACGATTACTTACAATATTCTGGCGTTGCGGAATTTTCTTCCAACGGATATTCTTCTTTTTTGCATGGAAGCGTAGTGGACATGCTTTACTTCCCCATGGTTAGAGGTAATTTTCCCTCTTGGGTTCCATTTGTGGGCGGTGATGACTTTGAATTTTTTAGTGCCATCTTTAATATAGCAGATGCTTCTATCTCCACCGGTGTTATTACATTATTAATTTTTCAAAAACGATTTTTCAAAAAAATATCACCCAACCCTGCTAGTGCTACCATGGAAACCAGCACAGAAGTGAGTGACAAGGTGCAGGTGTTATAAAAGAAAAGCCGTCATTATTGTTCAAAATATATCCTGATAAAAGGAACAGACTTTAAAAAATAAAAACCCCAATCGGGGTTTTTGTTTTTTTTGATTATATGCTCAGAGGGTTATTTTCTACTAATTAACCAAATTAAAAACTTGTGTCTTACACAGGTTGTTTGCTGTTGGTAATATAACGTAAAGCTGCTGCCATGCTGGAGTTTGCCATAGACAAAACTTTGGCAGTGCCAGAAGTTCTCTTGTCTGAAAGGACTGCTCTTAAATACGGCGACTGGTTAATTGATGTGACTGATGCAGGCTCTTGTTTTAAGGCCTTAATCGAATGCAGAGAAAAATAAAGAGATGGTTGGCTGAAACTTTTCATAGATGTGGATTTTTAGTTTTTTATAAGGAGTTGGATTAATGCTTTATCAAGATAGAAACAAAATTATCTCATTTACTATGGTTACAGCAAAAAAGTGAAGAAGAAATTGTTAATCTTCATCTTTTACTATAGCAATTTTACGATAACAGCCCGGAAATAATGGTTAAATCTTACCTACCATGTTTTCCGGTTTCACCCACTCATCAAACTGTTGCGGGGTAACATAACCAAGCTTTACTGCCATTGCCTTTAAGGTAGTTCCTTCTTTATGTGCTTTTTGTGCTATTTCAGCTGCTTTATAATAACCAATCTTTGTATTCAATGCAGTTACCAGCATCAGACTGTTGTCCACATGTTTTTTAATATTGTCTTCAATTGGCTTAAGTCCAATAGCACATTTATCATTAAAAGAAACACAGCCATCACCAATCAACCTGGCACTGTGCAGAAAATTATAAATCATAACCGGTTTAAAAACATTCAATTCAAAATGCCCGGAAGCACCGCCGATACTAATAGCAACATCATTACCCATTACCTGCGCTGCAATCATCGTCA
Organism: Chitinophagaceae bacterium; assembly: GCA_031415255.1. Lineage (GTDB taxonomy): Bacteria > Bacteroidota > Bacteroidia > Chitinophagales > Chitinophagaceae > JJ008. The sequence continues at coordinate 6,662 of JANORJ010000516.1, forward strand.
ATGCTTCACATTGGGTGGGATTTACTTTTCCCGGCATAATAGAAGAACCGGGTTCGTTATCCGGAATAAAAATTTCACCAATACCACTTCTAGGGCCAGAAGAAAGCATACGTATGTCATTCGCAATCTTCATCAAGCTAACTGCAACTGTCTTTAATGCACCATGAGCTTCTACTATGGCATCATGCGCAGCCAATGCTTCAAATTTATTTTCTGCTGTTAAAAACGGAAGGCCAGTAAGTTTTGCAATGTGCTTTGCTACATTTTTAGCATAGTCTGGCGGAGTGTTAATGCCGGTGCCTACAGCAGTGCCGCCGAGTGCTAGTTCACTTAAATGAGCTAATGTATTTTTTATAGCTTTCAAACCATGATCAAGTTGCGAAACATAACCACTAAATTCTTGTCCAACAGTAAGCGGTGTGGCATCCATAAAGTGGGTACGGCCAATCTTTACCACCTTCATGTACTGCTTACTTTTCTTTGCTAACGTATCTCTTAGTTTTTTAATTCCCGGAATAGTTGTTTCTACTAAAATTTTATACGCAGCGATGTGCATCGCTGTCGGAAAAGTATCGTTCGACGATTGTGATTTATTTACATCATCATTTGGGTGCAGTATTTTTTCTTTATCAGTGAGCTTACCACCTTTTAATACATGGCCTCTGTAAGCCACCACTTCGTTCACATTCATATTACTTTGTGTGCCACTACCTGTTTGCCAAACTACTAATGGAAAAGAATCATTTAGTTGCCCTTTCAGAATTTCATCACACACTTTGCCAATTAGAACAGCTTTGTTTTTGGGTAACTCACCGGCTTCCTGGTTGGTAATAGCAGCGGCTTTTTTCAGGTAAGCAAAAGCAGCAATAATTTCTTTAGGCATTTTATTAATATCCTGTGCAATCCTGAAGTTATCAATACTGCGCTGTGTTTGTGCACCATAATAAGCATCAATAGGCACTTTTACCTCACCCATGGTGTCTTTTTCAATTCTGTATTCCATATAGCTTTTTGTGGGTTTATTTGTGCCGCAAAGGTAGGCCACAGGACCCTCTGGCTGAAATTTAAACGTAGTAATTCTTTTACTTTAAAAGTTCGTTTCCCGTCAGTAAATTGCCGGTATAATAGGGCTTGTATTATTTGTCCTTTAAAATGAAGAAATATTGTTATGAGAAAAATTTGGTTAAGCACCCTGCTGTTAATTTCGATTGGTAGCGCTGCACAGGACAATAGCCAAGGCCCCTTTCCGTCTAAAAAACAACTAGCCTGGCATGAAACTGAGTTTTATCTATTCCTGCATTTTGGCCCCAATACATTTACTGATAAAGAATGGGGTGAGGGTACAGAGCCAGAAGATATTTTTAATCCAACATTACTCGATTGCCGCCAATGGTGCAGTACTGCTAAGGCTGCCGGTGCAAAAGGAATAATTATCACCGCCAAACACCACGATGGTTTTTGTTTGTGGCCGAGTAATTTTTCAAAACATACAGTACGAGAAAGTAAATGGAAAGATGGAAAGGGCGATGTGCTCAAAGAATTATCACAAGCCTGTAGAGAAGCCGGTTTAAAATTCGGCGTCTATCTTTCTCCTTGGGATAGAAACCACCCTGACTATGGCACAGAAAAATATAACACGGTATTTGCTGGTATGATGAAAGAAATTTTTCAGAACTATGGACCCATTTGGGAAATGTGGTGGGATGGTGCCAATGGAGAAGGACCTGATGGGAAACAACAAGTGTACGATTGGAAACGATTTGAAAATATAGTGAAACAGTATTCGCCCAAAACAGTGGTGTTTAGTGATATTGGTCCCGACATTCGCTGGGTGGGTAATGAAAACGGAATTGCCGGTGACCCTAATTGGAATTTTTTAGATATAGAAGGATTTAAAAGAGGGCATGGTGCACCACCAACAGATACATTGAACCATGGAAATTACAGAGGAAAGAGATGGATACCTGCTGAGTGTGATGTAAGCATTCGTCCCGGATGGTTTTGGCATAAAAAAGAAGATGATAAAGTAAAAACGCCTCAACAATTATTTGCTCTTTATTTGAAATCAGTTGGGCGGGGAGCCAATCTTTTATTAAACGTGCCGCCGGATGACAGGGGCTTGCTAAACGAAAAAGATGTAGCCGCTTTGCTGGAATTTAAAAAACTACGGGATGAAAGTTTTGGCAATAACCTGATGAAGTCAGCCAATATTTACTATCAGTTTACACCACAGGATGTAACGTTTCGAAGTGTTGACTCTAATGGTGCTTTCGGTGCCAATCTTCAAAATTTTATTGTCGAGTTTCCGGAGAAGACAACCATTAATTGTATTGTGATGAAGGAAGCTATTCAGTTTGGACAAACGGTCAGAAAATTTACTATCGTTTTTTACAAGGATAATAAAAGCATCGGGGAAATAAAGGGTACTAGCATTGGCAGAAAACGGATTCTCACTTTTCCTGCTAAAAGCATTACTTCATTCAGAGTATATCTAGAGGATGCCCGGGGCAGAGATAACATCAGCGGTGTAACGGCATATCTTATTGATGAAAAACTGCTGGAAAAATAATTTCATGATTAAGCAATTATCACATCTTAAATTATTCTTCTCCATATTGATGGTTATTACTTTGCTGGCTTGCACCCGCAAAAAAAATAATGAACAGCTTCAACTTCCAAATGATACAACCGCTATACTGACAACCATTGATGATACTGTTAAAAACATATCTGCTACGGATCCGTCACCATCAGCCAATATAAAAATTATTACGGAAGCAGTACGGCCAGATTCATTAGTGGCTTTTGCTAAAACATTAATTGGTATTCCTTATCTGTATGCTTCCACCGATCCTGGCAAAGGGTTTGACTGCTCTGGGTTTATTACCTGTGTGTTTAACCATTTCAATGTTACGGTACCCCGTTCATCGGTTGATTTTACCAACTATGGTAAGGAAGTGAGTATTGAAGAAGCAAAACCTGGCGATTTGATTTTATTTACCGGGACAGATAGTACCATTCGGGTAGTAGGCCATATGGGTATTGTAGAAAGTATGCAGGATGATACACTTCGGTTTATCCATTCTACTTCCGGAAAAATGAAAGGAGTAGTGATTACTCCGTTGGAAAATTATTATCGCAGCCGGTTTGTAAAAGTGATTCGGGTGTTTGCAGATTAATTTTTTAAGTAAAAATTATTTGCCTGTAAAAATAGCTTTCCGCTTTTCTAAAAAAGCAGTAGTGCCTTCTTTCATATCTTCTGTGGCAAAGGCATTACCAAATCCTTCTATCTCTAAGGTATAGCCATCTTTTGTTTCATCAAACACTGCATTGACAGCTTTAATGCAGGCAGCCACTGCCAGCGGAGCTTTTGAATTAATAATGGTAAGAATTTTTATGGTGTGCTCCAGTAATGTTTCCGCAACAGTTACATAATTTACCAGGCCGAGTTGTTTAGCTTCTGCTGCATCTATCATATGTGCAGACATTAGCAACTCCATTGCTTTACCTTTTCCAATCAGTTGTACCAACCGTTGAGTGCCGCCATAACCGGGTATCAATCCGAGGTTTACTTCTGGCTGACCAAACTTTGCATTTTCAGAAGCCACCCGAAAATGACAACTCATCGCCAGTTCACATCCGCCGCCTAATGCAAAACCATTTACCGCCGCTACTATTGGTTTCGATGAATTTTCAATTCTTAAAAAAGTATCCTGTCCTTTTTTAGCCATAGCCATTGCATCTTCTTTATTCAATCCGCCAAACTCCGAAATATCTGCACCGGCCACAAATGCTTTGAGCCCTGCACCGGTAATGATGACGGATTTTATTTCATCGTTACTGTTTATTTCATCTAATGCAGTATTTAAATCGTTGAATACTGCTTTGCTAAGTGCATTTAGTTTGTCAGGTCGGTTGATAGTGATGGTGAAGATGCCGTTTTCTAATGTGGTAAGCAATGTTTGATAACTCATAGATGAATTTTTGGAAATCGAAGATAAGGTTTCGTTCTGTTTCCCTGAGATGGAGCTTGTGCAAGAATTGCACAAGTTGCCAATCTTTAGCTTTTTACCGCATCTCCTCCTTAATTTTTTCTTCTAGCTGCTTAAATTCTTC
>JANORJ010000517.1:0-2517 GCA_031415255.1 Chitinophagaceae bacterium
TCTGCTAATTGCAAATAGAGGTCTTCTATTTTTTCTGTTTTGAAACCAACATAAGTGATCTCAATTATGTAAGGCCCGCCTACCCGCATGTTCTGAATGGCAAACACACCGCCTGCACGGCTTACAGTAGTGTACTTGGTACCGGAGGGCTGATGCGTGGCAACTATCGATGCGCCAACAAGGGCTTCATCAGTCATGCTTTTTACTGTTCCGCCTAAAGCAGAAGTAGTAATCTGGGCATTTACGAACGGACTGGCCATAAAGGCTAAGGCAAACAAAAAGAGTATTCTCTTAAGCATAGTAGGTAGATTTTCGGTTGCAAAGAAAGGGAATATTTCCTAATTAAATATATGCAAATATTAACAATATTGAGCCGTAAAGTAATGCTTTGTAATGACATCCCGCCCCTAGGTTTCGCTGCCTGTGGGTATCTGAACTTTGTTCTTTGGTTCTTTGTTCTGCTTAATACTACTAAAGCTATAATAAACACTCCCGGGAAGAGCCTTGAATGCCGGTTTTGAAAGGCTGAAGTAGTATTTTTGCAAAAAAATATTCAATAAATGTTCGATTCAATAGAAAGTGCCATCCAGGATATAAAACGTGGAAAACTCGTTGTGGTTGCCGATGACGAAGACCGGGAAAATGAAGGGGATTTTATAGCTGCCGCCTCCACCATTACCCCGGAGGTTATCAACTTTATGAGCAAATATGGGCGGGGCCTTATTTGCGCTGCCCTGCCAGAGGAAAGATGTGATGAACTTGGGCTGGAATTAATGGTAAATAATAATACAGCTTTGCATGAAACGGCCTTTACCGTGTCGGTTGATTTGCTCGGGAACGGCTGCACCACTGGCATTTCTGCACAGGACAGGGCCAAAACTGTGTTGGCATTAATTAACCCCTTTACCAATCCATCAGATTTGGGGCGACCCGGACATATTTTCCCTCTGCGGGCAAAAAAGGGAGGAGTGCTGAGAAGGGCAGGACATACAGAAGCGGCGGTAGACTTGCCCCGGCTTGCCGGTTTGGAGCCAGGTGGGGTGTTGGTAGAAATAATGAACGAAGATGGTTCTATGGCCCGGCTACCGGAATTAATAGAAGTAGCAAAAAAATTCGATTTCAAAATCATTTCTATAAAAGACCTGATTGAATACCGTATTAAAAGCGATTCGCTGATTGAAGAAGTGGTAAGGGTGGATATGCCAACAAAGTATGGCGATTTTCAATTAGTAGCGTTTAAAGAAAAAAATTCTACCAATGAACACCTGGCTTTGCTAAAAGGGGTTTGGGAAAAAGATGAACCAGTGATGGTAAGGGTTCACTCTTCCTGTTTTACCGGCGATATTCTTGGTTCGCTACGTTGTGATTGCGGTGAGCAATTGCAAAAAGCTATGCAAATGGTGCAGGCAGAAGGTAAAGGGGCTATATTATATATGAACCAGGAAGGAAGGGGTATTGGTTTGCTGAACAAATTGAAAGCTTATCGCCTGCAAGAGCAGGGTATGGATACGGTGGAAGCCAATCTGCACCTCGGATTTCAGATGGACCAGAGAGAATATGGTGTGGGGGCACAAATGCTTCGTCATCTTGGTATTACCAAATTGCGGCTGATGACTAATAATCCGAAGAAAAGAGTAGGGCTTGTTGGGTATGGATTAGAAATTGTTGAAAACATTCCTGTTGAAATTAATGCCAATGAACACAATGAGAAATACCTACAGACAAAAAGGGATAAGTTGGGGCATGAGATTATGGAAGGAGAGTAGATGATGTTGCTTGCTAACTTAGTTTTTATTCCGGGTCTTCTTCTTTTTTAATATCAGCTAACGGCTTTGGTTCGATTGCTTCTGTTTTTTGTTCCACCACTGGTAATGGTTGCGCTGGTGGTTTTCTGTTTTTCTTTCTTTTGAAAATATCTCCGAGGTGATCAAAGTCTTTTCGATACGAAAGACCAACACCAGTACGGTTTTGCCGGCCAGCTCCAGAAATATTGGAAGTAAGGTAATCTACATTATCCCTGTAAAAAAGATTGGCTCTGAAACTACCACTCTGGTTTATCAATACTTCAATAGTAAAGTCTTTAAGAAAACCTACTTGTTGCGCTACTGTTCCGGGTAATAATCCTTCCACACTTCCACCAACGGATACGATCACCCTGTTTTTAAATAACGAACTGCCAATAGAAGCATTTACATTGCTACCAAGATTTAATCCACCGCCTGTACCAATTACATTTCTGCTATAAACCGAACTGCTGAAATTGAAATTAAGTTTATCGGTTTTAAAAATACCTTGTACAATCTTTTTTACCTGTTCATTTATTACATTAAAAAATATTCCGGATAAGCTATTAGTGGCTACTTCGCTGAGTGAAAAAGCTCCACTGCTTTCCACGGGTGCAAACACACCCAAAACCACGAGATAGGTGGCTTGTTTGTTCATTTCATTTTCATTCTTCTGCAATTGCTGCAGACCAAATGCAAGGGTGGGGTCGCTGTTTACCACACTTGCAGTGGG
>JANORJ010000518.1:0-8174 GCA_031415255.1 Chitinophagaceae bacterium
AGTAACAGTTTTTGAGATAGACAATGAATTCTTTAATGGGTTTAGCTGAATAGCGAACAGAACCCCGAAGAGTGCGACGCAACGAAGATGATAGCAGCACTACAGCTGGGCTAATAAAAAATAAAATACTATGAATACAAAAACAATTTCCAAACCGTCAGAGTTTGAGAACCCTCCTTCGGAGGGCAGGGAGGCCGTTCAAAACAACCTCGACTACACCCTATTCTCTTGGTCCAAACAAAAAGGCATCGCCCCAATCGCCGTTAAACATGCCGAAGGTGTGTATCTCTATGACTACGACGGCAAACGTTATATTGATTTTTCATCGGGGTTGATGAATGTAAATATTGGGCATGGCAACCAACGGATAACAGATGCCGTAGTAAAACAAATGCGGGAAGTTTCGTATGTAACACCTAGTTGTGTAACAAAAGTGCGGGGTGAGTTGGGAAAGAAACTCGCAGAAATTTGTCCCGGCGATTTGAATAAAGCATTCTTTACGTTGTGCGGCGCAACTTCTATTGAGAATGGAATAAAGCTGGCGAGACTATACACTGGCCGTCATAAAATATTAACCCGTTATCAATCTTATCATGGTGCATCTTATGGTGCCATGTCGGCAAGCGGCGACCCACGAAAGATACCAATGGATGCACAGCAGTCACCCAATTTTGTGCATTTTGATTTGCCCTATTTATATCGCTGGGAATATGGGGAAGAAAATTTGCTGAAAGAATCTGTTGCTTCATTGGAAAGAGTAATTGCTTATGAAGGTGCAGGAAATATTGCTGCCATCTTATTAGAAGGCGAATCTGGTTCATCAGGTTGTTTGCAATATCCTGTTGGTTATTTAAAAGCAGTAAGAGAAATATGTAATAAATATGGCATCTTATTAATTATGGATGAAGTAATGAGTGGTTTTGGAAGAACGGGCAAATGGTTTGGTTTTGAAAACCATGATATCGTTCCGGATATGATTGCGATGGCAAAAGGTCTGACTTGCGGTTATTTACCATTTGGCTGTTTGATGGTGTCGGATAAAATCGCTTCGAAGTATGACGATGCCATGTTACCATTGGGCCTCACCTACTCTGCTCATCCGGTTAGTTGCGCTGCCGCATTGGAGACATTGAAAATTTATGAAGATGAAGGATTGATTGAAAATTGTGTGGCAATGGGTCAGTATGTAAATGAGCAAGTGGAAAAATTAAAACAAAAACATCCGAGTATCGGTGATTTTAGAAATACTGGCTTGTTGGGTTGTATTGAATTAGTAAAAAACAAAACAACCAAAGAACCAATGGCTCCTTTCAACGCCAAACCAGATGAAATGGCAGTGATGAATAAAGTAGCCGCAAAGATTAAAGATTTAGGTATGTACACTTTTGTACGGTGGAGTTATATTTTTATTGCGCCGCCATTGTGTGTAACGAAGGAGCAGATTGATGAAGGCATGAAAATTATTAGTGAGGCGATAATGATAGCAGATGAAAATACAAATTAGTTGATTTGAAGATTTGGAAATGTAATACATCCAAATAATCATCACATCTCCAAATCAACTAATCTCCAAATCATTAATGAAGAATAACCAAAACATACACGATTCCTCTCTCATCAACGAAGACCTCGCCCCTGTGCCACCATCCAAACGAACATGGGGCACTTGGAACTATGCAGCTCTATGGATTAGCATGAGCCTTTGCATTCCAACTTACACCATGGCCAGCTCCATGATAAACAATGGAATGAGTTTGTGGCAGGCAGTACTTACCATTTTTATTGGTAATGCAATAGTATTAGTCCCAATGTTATTGAACGGACATGCTGGTGCGAAGTATGGAATACCATTTCCAGTTTTTGCAAGAGCAAGTTTTGGAACAAAGGGTGCAAATATTCCTGCCATGTTGCGGGCAATTGTTGCCTGCGGTTGGTTTGGCATACAAACATGGATTGGCGGAGAATCTCTATATCATTTAATAAGAGCATGGAATCCTTCGCTGGCAGAAATAGATACCACTTCGCTTTTTCCGCAAGCATTACCAATGGTTTGCTTCGGACTTTTCTGGTTGCTCAATATGTTCATTATTTATAAAGGAGTAGAAAGTATTCGGAAGCTGTTAGTGTTTAAAGCCATCTTTTTACCCATCGCAGCTATTGCATTATTTTGTTGGGCAGTTATCGCAGCAAAAGGCTTGGGCCCGATACTTAGAGAACCTTCAAAATTCATAGACAATGCATCATTCTTTAAATTTTTCTTTCCGGCACTAACTGCCGTCGTTGGCTTTTGGGCAACCTTGTCATTAAACATTCCTGACTTCACCCGTTATTCAAAAAGTCAGAAAGCACATATCAAAGGACAAGCAATCGGCCTCCCTCCTTCCATGACGTTATTTGCATTCGTCGGCGTTGTCGTTACCTCCGCATCAGCTATTATTTATGGAAGTCCGGAATGGGACCCGGTAAAACTCGCCAGTCATTTTGATAGTAAACTAATGGTGACATTTGCGATGATTGGAATTATTATTTCAACACTGGCAACCAACATCGCAGCAAATATTGTTAGTCCTGCCAATGATTTTTCTAACTTATCTCCTGCAAAAATAAATTTCAAAACTGGCGGTTACATCACCGGCATTATTGGTGTATTAATCTTTCCGTGGAAATTAATGGCTGACCCGAATGGCTACATTTTCACCTGGCTCATTGCCTATTCAAGTTTACTCGGCCCCATCGGTGGCATTATGATTGTTGATTATTATTTCATTCGAAAAAAAGAATTAGTGGTTGATGAATTATATCAGCATAATGGTCGTTATAAATTTTCCAATGGCTTTAATCCTATTGCCATTATTGCATTGCTTGCAGGAATATTGCCCAATGTTCCAGGCTTTCTATTGAATATAAAAATTGTAGGCGCCGATGCGGTTCCTAACTGGATAAACGAGTTGTATCATTATGCATGGTTCGTTGGATTTTTTGTAAGTGGTATTGTATATTTATTATTGACGAAGAAAAATAACTGCTGAGACGCAGAGGCGCTGAGAATACAACTCTGCGTCTCCCCGCCTCTGCGGTAAAAATTAATTATATGTCTGTATTAATTAAAAATGGAAGAGTAATAACAGCAACTGATGATTATGTTGCCGATATTCTCATTGAAGATGAAACCATAAAAGCTATTGGTAAAAACTTGTCTGTAAAAGCCGACAAAGAAATCGATGCCACAGGAAAATTAGTTTTCCCCGGCGGAATCGACCCGCATGTGCATCTCGATATGCCTTTCATGGGCACCTACAGCAGTGATAACTACGAAACCGGAACAAGAGCAGCTCTGTACGGCGGCACTACTATGGTGATTGATTTCATTTTACAAAAACAAGGTAACTCCCTTCGTTCCGCGTTGGAAGAATGGAAAAGCAGAAGTGATAATAATTGTGTTGGTGATTACAGTTTCCACATGGCGGTGACAGATTTTAACGACAACACAAAAAAAGAAATTCAGGAAATTATTGAGAAAGAAGGCATTACTTCTTTCAAAACGTTTATGGCTTACAAAGGTGCATTAATGATTGACGACCGCCAGATGATTGGTTTAATGGAAGAAGTAAAAAAACATGGCGGCTTAATAAATGTACATGCCACCAATGGCGACATGATTGATTACCTCACCCAAAAACATCGTGGCGAAGGAAAATTATCTCCGCTTTATCATTATTTATCACAGCCAGAAGTTACAGAAGCGGAAGCCTCCGAACGATTTGTTGATATGAGTAACTACACCGGTTGTCCCGGATATATTGTTCATCTTACCTGCGAAGGTGCATTAAATGCGGTGCGCAATGCCACCAAAAGAGATCAAAAAGTATTTGTAGAAACTTGTATCCAATACTTAATACTTGATGCGTCTCAATATGAAAAAGAAGATGGAGCAAAATGGGTAATGAGTCCTCCATTAAGAGAAAAGAAAGACCAGGTCACATTGTGGGCGGGAATAAATCAAGGCTTGGTGCAAGTCGTTGCAACCGACCACTGCCCTTTTATGTGGCAACAAAAATTAATGGGCAAAGACGATTTTTCTAAAATCCCCAACGGGCATCCTGCTATTGAAAACAGAATGGAACTATTATACAGCGAAGGTGTAAACAAAGGGAAAATTACGTTGAACAAATATGTGGAAGTAGCTTGCACCAATCCTGCAAAAATATTTGGTATGTTTCCAAAAAAGGGAACAATTGCTGTTGGCAGCGATGCAGATATTGTCATCTTTGACCCTAATGAAAAACATACATTGTCAGCGAAAACACATCATATGAATGTGGACTATAGCGGCTACGAAGGATGGGAAGTTACCGGCAAAGTAAAAACAGTTTTACTGAGAGGAAAAGTAGCTATTGATAATAATGAGTGTAATGTTGAGAAAGGTTATGGTACTTTTATAAAGCGGAATAAAGTATTACAAAATATTTAGTCAGGCTAAATTGCTAAAACTGTTATTTCTGTAGTAGTAGCGAATGGAGAATTTTTGCAAAGAAAGGATTTGGTTAAATTACTGGAAAAAGTAAAAGAAAAGGTAAGACCTAATTAAAACTCAATCAGCTAAATTATTAAACCATGAATAAAAGTTTCCTTTTAATACCATTAATGCTTTTTGCCTGCCTTGCTAATGCCCAAACATTTCGCATTCAAATTTCTGCTGAATTAAAACAGGCAGTACTGGATGGAAGGCTGCTCTTACTGATTTCCTCTAACAACAGCAAAGAACCCAGGTTTCAAATAAGTGATGCCACCAATACTCAAATGGTATTCGGCAAGGATGTAGAAAACTGGCAACGTGGGACATCTCAATTGATAAGTGAGGATGCATTTGGATACCCCGTCGAGAGGATAAGCAATATTCCAGCCGGCGATTATTATGTACAGGCTTTGATGCACAAGTATGAAACTTTTAAATTAAAAACCGGCCACACCGTTAAGTTGCCCATGGACAGAGGCGAGGGCCAGCACTGGAATGAAGCTCCGGGAAATATTTATTCTACCCCTGTAAAAATTCGTATTGACCCAAAGGCAACAAATGAAATATCTATTACCATTGATAAAATTATTCCTCCCATCAAGGAGCCTGATGACACGAAGTATATCAAGCATATAAAAATACAAAGCAAGTTGCTCACCGAATTTTGGGGAAGGCCTATGTACATTGGTGCACATGTACTTTTACCAGAAGGCTTCGACAATCATCCAACTGCAAAATATCCGTTGGCTGTTTTTCATGGGCATTTTCCTGCAGACTTTGGAGGCTTTCGTACCACCCCACCCGATCCAAATTTAAAGCCTGATACCAATGACCGTTTTAAAATCACGGGATATAACAAAATTCAACAGCAGGAAGAATATGATTTTTATAAACAATGGACAGGTCCCGGCTTCCCAAGAGTGATAGCTGTAGAAATACAGCATGCCAATCCTTATTATGATGATTCGTATGCAGTCAACTCTGCCAACCTCGGTCCTTACGGCGATGCGATAACCTATGAACTGATACCCGAAATAGAAAAACGTTTTCGTGGTATTGGACAAGGCTGGGCAAGATTTGTTTATGGCGGATCAACTGGCGGATGGGAAGCACTGGCAGTGCAGGTATTTTATCCGGATGAATACAATGGAAGCTATGCGGCTTGCCCTGACCCTATTGACTTTCATCATTACGTTACTGTTGATATTTATAATGATAAGAATGCCTATTATGTAAAAAGTGATTTTAAAAACTTACAACGTCCCGGTCATAGAAACTACTTGGGTCATGTGAGTGCAACGGTTAGAGAAATGAATCATCGGGAACTGGCGTTGGGAACACGAAGTCGCAGTGGCGATCAGTTTGATATATGGGAAGCTGTCTTCTCGCCTATGGATACGGATGGTTATCCCAAACGAATTTATGATAAGTACACAGGTGCAATTGATACAATAGTTGCAAAATATTGGCAGGATAACTATGACCTGACACATATCATAAAGCGAGACTGGCCAAAGCTTGGTGATAAGCTAAAAGGAAAAATTCATATTTACGTAGGTGATATGGATAATTATTATTTGAATAATGCAGTTTATACCGCTGAGGATATGTTAAAAAAATTGAGCAGTCCTTCATGCAATTGCGAGGTAACCTATGGCGACCGAGCCGAACATTGCTGGAACGGAGATCCTACTCAACCTAATTATATCACCCGCCTTCGTTATAACCAAATGTTTATAAAAAAATGGGCTGAAGAAATAAAAACAAGATCACCCAAAAATGCCGATCTTAAATCATGGAGATATTAGGAGTGCATGAAGCGCAACATTTCTTTCAATATAAATCTTAAAAAATTAAATTAAATTTAGATATGCCAAGAATAATTAAATCAGGCCTCATCCAAATGTCATTGCCAAAAACCGAAGGCGAAGGAACGATTGCAGAAATCAAAGAAGCGATGGTGCAGAAACATATTCCGCTAATAGAAGAAGCCGGAAAGAAAGGTGTGCAGATATTGTGCTTCCAGGAAATATTTAATACGCCGTATTTCTGTCCGGGGCAGGATAAGGCCTGGTATGAAAGTGCTGAAACTGTTCCCGGCCCTACGATTGAACGTATGCAGGAATATGCTAAGAAATATAATATGGTGATGATTGTTCCGGTGTATGAAAAGGAACAAGCTGGTGTGTTATATAATACTGCAGCTGTTATTGATGCCGACGGAACCTATCTTGGCAAATACAGAAAAAATCATATCCCGCATACATCTGGCTTTTGGGAAAAGTTTTTCTTTAAACCCGGTAACTTAGGTTATCCTGTTTTTCAAACGAAGTATGCAAAGGTTGGTGTGTACATCTGTTACGACCGTCACTTTCCTGATGGTGCCAGATGTCTGGGGTTAAATGGCGCAGAAATAGTTTACAATCCTTCTGCAACTGTTGCTGGCTTATCTCAATATTTATGGAAACTTGAACAACCGGCACATGCAGCTGCCAATGGATATTTTATGGGATGCATCAACCGGGTTGGTGAAGAAAAACCCTGGAACCTTGGTAAGTTCTATGGCACTTCCTATTTCGTTGACCCAAGAGGACAAATTTTTGCACAAGCATCAGAAGATAATGATGAGTTATTAATTTCTGAATTTGATTTGGATATGATAGAACAAGTAAGAAATGTGTGGCAATTTTTCAGGGATAGAAGACCGGAGACTTATGGAAAGTTGACGGAATTGTAGAACCCTGTCAGCGGTTAAAAACCCTGACGGCGGTTGATTAAACAAAAAATATGGCAATAACCAATAATAAACTATCCAACGAACAATACGAAGCAAACTTCGCCGACATTCATCCACCGTATGAAAACATTACAGCGGCTAAGGTGGATGCCAATCGTTGTTTGTTTTGTTATGATGCGCCTTGCATGAAGAGTTGCCCTACGAGTATTGATGTTCCAAAATTCATTAAGCAGATAGCAACAGAAAATATAAAAGGCTCAGCCAAAACAATTTTCACTTCTAATATCATGGGTGCTGGTTGCAGCAAAGTTTGCCCCGTAGAAAAATTATGTGAAGGGGCTTGTGTATATAATTTATTAGAAGAAGAACCAATACCAATAGCACGACTGCAACGATATTCTACAGAAAAAGCCATGCAAAACAACTGGCAATTATTTCAACGAAAGGCATCTGTAGGAAAGAAAGTGGCAATAGTTGGTGCAGGGCCTGCTGGACTAAGTTGTGCCCATTCATTATCCAAAGAGGGTATTGATGTAACGATTTACGAAAAAGAAAGTAAAGGCGGTGGCTTAATGACGTACGGAATTGCTGCCTATAAAGTAACACCGCAATTCTGTGAAGATGAAGTCAACTTTATTTTATCCATCGGTGGCATTGAAGTAAAATATAATCAGGAATTAGGAAAGAATATATCATTATCCGATTTACAAAAAAACTACGATGCTGTATATCTCGGTCTTGGTGTTGGTGTCGCCAGACAATTAGATATTCCCGGTGAAGATTTGCAAGGTGTGAAAGATGCCATCAGTTTTATTTATGATTTACGAAGCAAAGGATTTTCGGCTATTCCTGTCGGTGAAAAAGTTATTTACAATGTTTAATAGTGTATTAAATTCTTAAGAATTTAGTTGGCGTTCTTTT
>JANORJ010000519.1:0-8559 GCA_031415255.1 Chitinophagaceae bacterium
ATTAGCAGTGTTATTAAAACAAGATTGGAAACCGGTACAGCCCCGGCTGATATAGATTTTCATTATTTTGACTTAATTAACCATCGTCCCCTTTCTAATAAAATTGCCGAAGACCTGAAAGTACATCATGAATCGCCACAAGTATTGCTGATAAAAAATGGTGCCTGCATTTTTGATGAAAGCCATATGGCCATCCGAATGATGGACATAGCAACAGAAGCTATGTAATATTTTACTCCGCCGCCGCGCCTATAAAAATGTTTTCTGCCTTATCGTTTTTAAAATCAATTATTATTCCCCCATAAATTGAACCAACTACTATTTTGGTTTTATCGCTGGATGATTTATCAATTTCTTTTTCATAAGCTGCCATCACTTGCTGATAAGTGCTGCCAATACCGATATTCTTTTTTGTTTTAAAAGTGCAGGGGCTAGTGATAGTGATAGAAGAGACAGCCTGATCTTTCATATCCTTATTGCTATCCATATTTAAAGAAATGCCTTGGGCTTTATAAAACCAGTTTTGGTGCATCATTCCATCTGCACCCCATTCTATTGCCTTATCTTTTGATCCAGGTTGACCAAGCAGTTCAATTACTTTTGTGTGGCTAAGTCCCAATACAAGATCACCAACGCCACCAAGGTCAGGTTCGCTAACACCAGTATCTGTTTGCCTGTTAGTACTTCCGGAATCAGGTACGGTAGTAACAACAGTGTCCTTATTGATTTCTGGTTTTGTTTCCTCTTTTGGTTTGTTGGAATTACAACTTGCAATTATCAATGCAATGCCTGCTGTGGTTAAAAAAAATTTCATGATTGTGTTTTTATAAATGAAAGATATTGAAATAGTGACAACAATAAATCAATCTATCATTACTTTTACCTTCCATGTCGTTATTCATCTCTTCGCTCAATTCTGGCAGCAATGCCAATTGCTATTATGTAGGCAACCGCTACGAAGCGGTGCTGATAGATGCCGGACTTAGTTGCCGGGAAACTGAAAAGCGGATGAAGCAACTGGAGCTTTCAATGGATACGGTGAAAGCTATTTTTGTATCGCATGAGCATGGTGACCATATTACCGGCCTCCCCGGCATTAGTAAAAAATACCAGTTGCCCGTATATATCACCGCCGCCACATTGGCTAACTGCCGTATTCCCATTGAGCCACAATTAGTTTATTCATTTCAAAAAAGTAAGCCGGTAAAGATTGGTGGTTTATCAATCATTCCTTTTAGCAAAAGTCACGACGCTGCCGATCCACACAGTTTTGTTGTTTCAGGTAATGGTATAAATATTGGCATCATTACCGACATTGGCTATCCCTGCAAACAGGTTATTAAATACTTTGGTCAATGCCAGGCAGCTTTTCTTGAATCTAATTATTGCGCTGAAATGCTGGTCAGTGGCAGCTATCCTTATCATCTGCAACAGCGAATTAGCGGCGACGAAGGACATTTATCCAATGCACAGGCACTTGATTTATTTGTCAATTATAAATCTCCCGGATTGAAATTACTTATCCTTTCGCATTTATCTAAGAACAATAATAAGCCGGAACTAGTGGAAAAATTATTCCAGCAACAGGCAGGTAACACACAGATTATAGTGGCTTCCCGGTATGCCGCCACACCTGTATTTTGCATTGAAGCCAATGCTTCCATTGTAGCTACCCGAACAAAACGCCGGATAGTATCCGATAAAAGGCAGCTATCCCTTTTTTGACGGTTGATAAACACTGGGCTAATTTTATATGGTTAGTAAGGAAATAATCTATATTTGTCTCGGTAAATACTAATACCCATTAAAATTCTAAATCTAAAACAATGGCAACAAAAAAGAAAGCTGCGAAGAAAGTTGCAGCAAAAAAACCAGCCGCTAAAAAACCAGCCGCTAAAAAAGTTGTAAAGAAAGCAGCTCCTAAAAAAGTTGCAAAAAAGAAATCTGCTCGTAAACCATCAGCAGCGTTTATGAAACCTCTTACTCCAAGTGCTGCATTGGCAGAAGTAGTAGGAAGCAAACCACTGCCACGTACTGAAGTGGTAAAGAAAATATGGGTTTACATTAAAGCCAACAAATTACAGGACAAAGCCAACAGACGTATGATCAATGGTGATGCTAAACTGAAAGTTGTTTTCGGTGGCAAAGCACAAGTATCTATGTTTGACATGGCGAAGCACCTTTCTAAACATTTGAAATAAGAAAGGCGTTTAACGAAGTGAAGGGCATCGGGTGATGCCCTTTTTTTATTTTCAATTGTTAATTGAGTTAGTAGAAAAAATTCTACGGCCTATTTATCACTCATCTTATTAGCAGCAGACTCCTCCGCTTTTACTTTTTAATCTTCTATGTTGTAGCCGGGTATTGCATAAACTGTTCCTGCACCGAGCAAATTCCCCGCATAGCTGACATCTACATTACCTGAAATGGGTAATTTTTTACACAGGAATAAGTTGGTTTTAAAGGTAAAAATAATTGGTACATAAATTTCTTTCCTATAGTATCCTTTCATTAAAACATGCATTATGAATACTCAAAACCAGATTGGATTTATTACCGGTAAAATTCAACAGCTGCAAACTGCTATTTTACATTCCCATAGTAATTGCCTTTTGAAATTTCCTGATTCGCTTGCAAAAACGTTGCAGGTAGATGAAGTTGGTTGTGTTTGGATAGTAGTAAAGAAACCGCGACAGCTTATGCATGAATTTGATCGTAGTTTTCATGTTGGGCTAAACTATTACAGAAAAAGCACTCCTTTCTTTTTAAACATATATGGTATGGCACGGCTGGTAATAGACCCGGAAGAAATAAATCAGCTGCCCCCTTCATTGAGTATGGAGTGTAATAATGAAAATTTACTCCTTTGCATTCGCATCCTTCAGGCCAACTATTATGAGAATCAACCCAGAACAAAACAAAGCACCTTTCAAAAATGTAAGCAATCCATTTTATCGTTGTTCATGGAAGACAACAACTATTATCACTTTGATATTGCAGGTGAAAAAAACTATGCCTGATCATACCCATATGAAATGATAGTAATCAAAATAAGTTCTCACTTTAATTTCAAAGAGGGGACAGCGTCTTAAAACACTGTCCCCTCTTTTCTTTTGATATATTGTTTTAATTCTTTGCTCTCTTTGGATAAGGCGGCCGCTTGGGTTCTACCTGCGGATTTTTTTCCAACTCTTTTAATGCAATCTCAATTGCTTTTTCCAATTGAGGATCTCTTCCTTTTATTATATCGGCCGGCCATTGCTCTACTTCCACATCTGGGGCCACCCCTTCATTTTCCACTACAAATCCATCTTTGGTCCAAATGGCAACATTGGGTGCAGTTACCGATCCACCATCTATAAATTCCGGAAAACCTAATATACCTACCAATCCGCCCCAAGTACGTTTGCCCACTAATGTGCCTACTTTAAATTTGCGGAACATCCATGGCAACATATCTCCACCAGAGCCAGCCGTTTCGTCTATAATCATCACCTTAGGCCCTTGTATAGATGCACCGGGAGATTTTAAATCTTTTCCATACCGCATATTCCAATGTGCCTGATAAGGTCGCTGTAGAATATCAATATAATAATCAGCCAGTTGTCCGCCACCATTAAAACGTTCGTCTATGATGATTGCTTTCTTATTAGCCTGTGGATAGAAATAGCGTTTAAAATATTCATGACCCTCACCGGCTGTATTAGGTACATACACATATGCTACCTGTCCCTTAGTAGCTTCATTTACTTTTTTCAGGTTTCCTTCCACCCAATCACGGTTGCGTAAGGCAAATTCATTGGCAATAGGAACTACTTTCACTACTCTTGATCCGATGTTATCAGGATTACTGCCAATCGTTAATTCTGTTATTTTACCAACCGTGTTTTCAAAAAAACGATACAGGTTATCAGCAGCAGTAACATTATTTCCATTTACCGCCAATAAGTAATCACCTTCTTTTGCATTTACACCGGGTTCAGTCAACGGAGATCGCAGATTCGGATTCCAGTTTAACCCGCCATAAATTTTAGTAATGCGATAACGGTTTTTATCCACGGAATAATCTGCTCCCAATAAACCACCGCCAACTCTTGCAGGTGTATTTAATATTTCTCCTCCGTCTGATACACGATGATGCCCAACTGCCAATTCACTGCACATCCATTGAATAAGCCTATTTAAGTCACTGCGGCAGGAAAGATCAGGAAGAAAGACTTCATATTTCTTTTTCATTGCCAGCCAGTTGGCACCATGCATACCGGGGTCATAAAAATAATCCCGATTTACCCGCCAAGCTTCATCAAATATTTGGGGCCATTCTGCTTTGGGTTCTATTTTTATCTGCACTGCTTCTGTATTCAACATACCTTTTCCGGGTTCGCCTTTTTCACCAGCACCACCGATGGCCCAACTGCCTGATTTGGTGTACAACATTTTTTTACCGTCGGCAGATATAAGGTAGCCATCCATTTCTGTCACATCATTATCCTTCCGTTTTTTTATATCGTATTTATGCAGCATACCCGATCCTTCTTCATTAGGATAGGCGATATATAATAATTCATCTTCCTTCCCCATTCCTAATACACCGTAATTACCTGCCTTTACCGGCAAGTCAATAATTCTGTTTTGAATGCCTTCCCAATCAATAGTAAATGTGCTGGGTTTTTTTTCTGCCGCAGCGGCTACGTCTTTTTTTGTTTTAGCCGTGTCTGCCGGTTCTTTTATTTTTTCTTCATCACTTTCTTTGGCAAAAGGAGAGATCGTTTCTTTTTGCAACGTAACGAGATAAATAGAATAGACGGATCGCATATCTGCATTCGACTGATCAAACCAATTAATAACAGGCCCTGCATCAGTAGAAGCAAAAAAGTACAGGTATTTATTTCCCTTATCAAATATGGGTTCCGCTGCATCACTCAATCCATCGGTAAGTGCAAATGATTTTTGCTGATCAACAGAATATAAATAAATCCGCTTGAATTGTGTTTCGGTTACTTTAGTATAAGCCAGCCATTTGGAATCGGACGACCAGTCGCCAAACATATTACGAAAAGGACCAGGTACATATAGCTCATCTGAATCAATTTTTTGAATAGTTCCGGTAGCCGCATCCAGTACATAAAGATTGCGGCCATTATCGACAAAACTTATTTTCTTACTGTCGGGTGACCATCTTGTGTAGGCATAAAACCCTGTGCCATTCAACTTAAATGTTTTTATTTCACCCTTCCCATCCTGTTGTTTCAGATGAAGTTGGTATTCGCCGGACGCATCGGAGAAATAAGCAATCGTTTTTCCATCGGGTGACCAGGCCGGATATTTTTCATGCACCGATGTAGTTTGTGTAAGATTTCTTGGGTCGCCTTTTTCTGCAGGCACCGTAACAATATCGCCCCGAAAGTCAAAAACAGCCCGTTGACCAGAAGGAGAAATGTCTCCACTCCTAACATATTTTGAACCCTTTACAAAACGGGGGCGCAGCTCCAGCAGGTCAGCAGCTATTCCAATTTTAATTCTTTTTGAATTTGTTTCTCCGGGAGAAAAAGTATGCAGATAACCTGCCTGCTCAAAAACAATGATGCCATTGCCAGCAGAAGCACCCAGAATAGGAAAATCTTTGAAATCGGTAAGTTGATCTATCTTTTTTGATGTGGTATTGTAAGAAAACAAATTGTATTCTCCGTTTCTGTCACTTCTGAAATAAATAGTATTGCCGATCCACATCGGATTTACATCATTACATCCGCCTGCTGGCTGAGGAATTTTAATAGTACCATTATCAGCAAAACTAAAAATCCAGATGTTGCCAATAGAACCACCACGATAATTTTTCCATTGCCGGGATGCATCACTGATTGGATTATAAGCCATCTGCTTTCCATCGGGTGAATAAGTGGCGCCGGCTGCATTGGGTATTACTAATTTGGTAGCCATGCCGCCAGTAACCGGCACCGTAAACAAATTGGCATACCGATTGGAAAAAGCAGCTTGCTGAGAACCAAACAACACCAATTTTCCATCGGGTGTAAAGCCCCGAACAATCTCTGGAGAAGGATGCCAGGTTAGTCTTGTTGGAATTCCGCCTTCCACCGGCACTATAAATACATCCATATTGCCATCATACTCGGCAGTAAAGGCAATCGTTTTTCCATCGGGCGAAATATAAGGTGATAGTTCAACTCCTTCATCCACTGTAAGGCGGCGTGGCTGCGAGCCATCTTTGTTGGCTACCCACAAATCTTCTGCATAAATAAATGCAATATGTGTGGCACTGACAGCAGGTTGTGCCAGCATCCGGGTATCGGTTGGGTCAATAGCAAATAAAGAAGCAGGAAGCCATAATAAAAAAAGAAATAGCGGTAAGGTAGTTGGTTTGAAATGTTTCATAAATAAAAAATGAAAGTGGTTTAAAGATTTCGTCCTTTAAAAAGTGACAGGAAATGCTAATGGCTTTCTAAGGTAAATGAATAAAACTGTGTGCCGCATATTTTTTTTAGAACGGTATTTTTAGTACGGTGGCTGCCTCAATAATATTTTTCATCATAGAAAAATGATTTACCATTTCACTTTGTTCATTTTTAATTAAACTTTTTTTGCTGCTACGGAGAGTGAGGCATTCATTATTTTTACAGCCCTGTAATATGATCAACGATATACTTTTTCCTGAACAGCTTACTGCTGATGAACTGGATGAATACCTGGCGAAAGGCTGGTACCGTATGGGGCAGATATTATTTACTACCGATTATATCCTGTATGAAGAACTTTTGTACCGGGTCTGGTGGCTACGGTATTATATTCCGACTATTCATTTTACTAAAACGCATCAAAAAATAATAACAGCAAATAAGCATTTTTCTATAACCATAAAACCATTGGAGATAACTGCGGAAGTAGAAGAGCTTTATTCACACTACAAATCTTCTATTTCTTTCGAGGTATCGGCAACTGCAAAACAGTTTCTTTTTGATGGTGGCAGTGGCGATGTTTATGATACCCATATTATTGAAATAAGGGATAACACAAAACTTATTGCAGCGGGAATTTTTGACAATGGGAAAAACACCATCGCCGGGATAATGAATTTTTATCACCACGAATATAAAAAATATAGCTTAGGCAAATACCTGATATTGTTGAAAATAAACTATGCAAAAGCAATGGGTAAACAATGGTATTATCCCGGTTACATTGTGCCTGGCAATCGCCGATTCGATTATAAATTGTTTATAGGGATAGAGATTGCAGAAATCTGGGTTCCCGAATCGAATACTTGGGTGAACTATGCGGACAATTGGTCTATTACTGCGCAATAGTAATATTCCAACCGACACACTCATTCATATAAGTATGCCAGTTAATTAACAGTTACTTTTGCCTATCATTTTTACGACTATGACATTTGCTGATCTGAATTTAAACACCCCACTGCTACAAGCATTAGATGATCTTGGAATTACCACTCCCACCACTATTCAGCGTAATGTCTTTTCGGTGGTCATGTCTGGAAGAGATGTGTGTGGCATTGCACAAACCGGTACGGGTAAAACATTTGCCTATTTATTACCCTGCCTGCGGCAATGGGTCTTTTCAAAAGATAAAATTAAATCCCCACAAATATTTATTCTTGTACCTACCCGGGAACTGGTGGCTCAGGTAGTAGAAAATATAAAATTATTAACGCCGTATATGAGCCTGATTGCGGTAGGTGTGTACGGTGGGGTAAATATCAATACACAACAGATTGAAGTAATGAAAGGAGTGGATGTGCTGGTGGCCACGCCGGGACGTTTTTATGATCTTGCCATGAACGGTGCTTTTAAAACAAAGACCATTAAAAAATTAGTGATTGATGAAGTGGATGAAATGCTCAACCTCGGCTTTCGTACCCAGTTAAAAAACATACTGGACTTTTTACCTCCTAAAAGGCAGAACCTTATGTTCTCTGCCACCATTACCGAAGATGTGGAAGCACTTATTGAAACCTATTTTAATAACCCGGTAAGAGTGGAGGCCGCACCTACCGGCACACCATTAGAAAATATTTTACAGACCGGGTATGAAGTCCCCAATTTTTATACGAAAGCAAACTTGCTGGAATTATTATTAACGGAAGATGAAACCATGACCAAAGTGCTGGTGTTTGCCGCTACCAAACAATTAGCCGACCAGTTGTATGAACAATTAGAACCAAAGTTTCCGGGAACAGTTGGTGTTATTCATTCCAATAAAGAACAGAATCACCGGTTTAATACCGTGAAGCAATTTAAAGATGGTGTTTACCGCTTTATCATTGCCACCGATATTGTAGCCAGGGGAATTGATGTAGCAGAAGTATCGCATGTTATCAATTTTGATGTACCGGATGTGCCGGAAAATTATATACACCGCATTGGCAGAACAGGAAGGGCCGATAAAAAAGGAATTGCTATTACTTTTATTACAGAAAAAGAAAAGCCATTGCTTGCTGCCATAGAAGGCCTGATGAAATACGAAGTACCGTTATCGCCATTACCGGCTAATCTCATTATTTCTGATGAACTGACAGAAGAT
>JANORJ010000520.1:0-4049 GCA_031415255.1 Chitinophagaceae bacterium
ATTCTGGCAATTCAGCACCTTCTTCCTCCGCTTCATTTTCCGCTTCCATTAATTGCATCAGGTTTTCCATCATGTTTTTGGTTTCAGCAAATCGTTCCGTAAGTTTTTCGCTCAACCAACCACTAAAACCATTTTTATCCATATGTTCTTTAAAAACTTCCTGCAATGTTTTGCCATCGGTATCATACTGCGGTGTTTCATCTATTAGTTTTAGCTCAATAATATTTTTCCAGCCATACATAAAATCGGGATGTCGCAATGTAGTGCGGATGAAAGTAGGAGCATCTTCCAGGCCATATAGCGGCGTGTAGCTTAGTGAATCCCTGTTAGGATACCAGCTTAATAATCCAATCTCCGGAATTTCCACTATTCGTTCGGTGGTAAATAAATCTTCGTAGACAATTTTTTTTTCTTCACCCTTCTCTCTATAATGTGCACCGGCTTTTCCCGCCATAATAATATTGCGAGGGTTCCAGCTTATTTTATAATGCCAGGGATTATCGTCGCTTTCCGGTGCCACCAATCCACCACAATGCGACTGAAAAGAATTAACAGTTCCACCATTGCCATGAATTTCATCAATAATTTTCATTGCACTCATGTGGTCAATGCCGGGGTCGAGGCCCATCTCATACAGGAACAGCAGTTTCTTATTTTCTATTTTCGACTGCAAACTTTTGATTGCTTCATCTACATAAGAAGCAGTCAATAAATTCTTACCTATCTCAAGACAGGACTCAGCTACTTTAATATGTAAGCCGGGCGGTAGTAATGAAATAACTATATCTGAACTGCGGATGTATTTAACTCTTTCATTGTTATCATTAATATCAAACGAAACAGCCGTTGCCCTTTCCGAGCCACCAACTTTCGATTGAGCTAATTTAAGGTCAGCATCTACCACAACCACTTTCCAGTTTTCAGTAATAGCATTTTCCAGCAAATAGTCAATTAAAACGGTGGCTGATTTTCCTGCTCCAAATAATAGAATCGTCTTCATAATAATACCTGTTGAAAGAGATGGAAAATTAGGACGAAAAATATTAAAAAGGATAGAAAAAAGCAAGGGATAATTACTTTCTATCAACAGAAAGGATTAAAAGTAAGGAAGAAGTCGAAAAATTAAAAACCTGCTGCGGTGGTGGTTGTTTCCTTCGGTTCTATTTTAAGTATTGTGTAAGCTATTTTCACACCCCGTTTACTTTTATTTACGGCAACTTTTTCATGCGATCCGGGCTGCACAGATTTGAAATGAATATTCTCTGTTTTCAAAATAATTCCTTCGGGATTTAAGTATTTCAATTCTACAGTTACTTTGTCTAATGCGTACTTTGAATCGTTTTGCAAGGTCATTTCCAGGTTGCGGATTCCACCAAATGAACCTACCTCATATTCGTTAGCCTTAACGGATACAAGTGAAGAAAAATTTTCCGGCGAAATTTTTGTAGAAACTGGAACCTCTTTGTCAGGTTGGATGTTCTTTTCGATAATTCCATTTTCAATATCCTTGTTAACTGATGGCTTAACAGACTTATCAGGTGTTGATGTGTTTTTTATTGATAGTGTTAAACTTTTTTCTTCCGGCGGTGGCTGAGTAGGTTCTTTAATTGGTTCAGCGTCCTGAATTTCATTTGCAATCTCATAGTTAACAGCATCTGTTGAAACCTCTTCCGATACAGATTTTTCCTGATTTAACGGAGTTGTATTTTGTGCTGTTACAACTTTAGCATTATTGCCCCTATTTTTTATTAGCAGCATAATTAATGCACCGGCTGCTACTAATGCAGTGTATAAAACAGCTTTCTTGTATTGCTCCGGTATCCTGAAATTTAGTAACAAAGCCCTACGGTTCCTTTTTTCTTCCAAACTCTTTACATACATTTCTTTTATCTCACTGAGGGGGCGGTTATAATTTGTTTCAATGCTTTCTTCTTTTTTCTTGTTGACGGTTGTTACTGAACCTGCGACACCTCCGTATTTGTACATATCTGTTGTATCTCCGGCTTTAAATGAACTACCTATGCTTTCTTTATTCGCAGTGGCCGAATCAACAGGTAGGTTTTCGCTTATTATTTTTTCTTCGTTCAACTTTGGAATATGAGATTGTACAGGAAGGGCATCAAGCGAAATAACCGGGTTACCAATGCTGTTATCACTAACTTCAGCCACCAATGCTTTAAGCTCCTTTATTTCATACGGGTGCTGCCAGCAAACACTTTGGCATTCTATCCAAATAAGGTCTGTCGGTTTCAGACCCGTTTGCTGCAGACCTTCAAGGCTAAGCGGACGGCTTTCCTTATTGTTGCGGAGTAGTATGTAAGTATTCATTTATTCGGGGAATTAAACTGTTTATAACGAAAAATACATGCCGTTATCTGCAAACACATTGTTATAAAGAAGCCATTTTTGGGACATAAAAAGTAATCCACAACCCTGTAAAAATAAGTCCAAAAAACCCCCTCTTTTATCAGGTTTTGCGGCATGAAAAAGTTAGATTTGCGTACCTCAAAAACAGGCCCTCTGTTAGCCCGGTTTGAGTCCAAAAATCAACTAAAAAAGTAGAAGAAACACTAACGATGGAAGATAACTCAACGCCTCTGGAAACGAATGACAGCGACCGGATAATTCCCGTTAACATCGAAGAGCAAATGAAAACAGCCTACATTGATTATTCAATGTCGGTAATTGTGGGCCGTGCCCTGCCTGATGTAAGGGATGGATTGAAGCCGGTACACCGCCGTATTTTATTTGCAATGAACCAACTGGGGCTTCATTACAACAAACCTTATAAAAAATCTGCCCGTCTGGTAGGGGAAGTACTGGGTAAGTATCATCCACATGGCGATACATCTGTGTATGATGCCATGGTTCGTATGGCACAGGAGTGGAGTATGCGTTACACAATGGTGGATGGTCAGGGAAACTTTGGAAACCAGGATGGTGATGGCCCTGCGGCAATGCGTTACACAGAAACAAGATTGGAAAGGCTGGCAGAACATATGCTGGATGATATTGAAAAAGATACGGTTGTCTTTCAGTTAAACTTTGATGATTCTGAAAAAGAACCTACAGTACTTCCTGCCAGGGTTCCGCAATTATTAATAAATGGCTCCAGTGGTATTGCCGTAGGTATGGCCACCAATATGATGCCGCACAATCTGTCTGAAGTTATAGACGGATGCATTGCTTATATTGACAACAAAGAAATTACCATTGATGAACTGATGCAGCATGTAAAAGCTCCAGACTTTCCAACCGGCGGTGTTATTTACGGAATGGAAGGAGTGAAAGCTGGTATGCACTTTGGCCGTGGCAGGGTAGTTGTGCGAGGTAAATTAACGGTGGAAGCAAAAGCCAATGGTAGAGAACAAATTATCATTACCGAAGTGCCTTACCAGGTAAACCGGGATGCATTGACTAACCGCATTGGCGAATTAGTAAATGAGAAACTGATAGACGGAATTTCTAATGTAAATAATGAATCGAATAATAAAGAAGGGACAAGGGTAGTAGTTGATTTGAAAAAAGATGCTATTGCCAATGTAATCGTTAACCAATTATACAAATTAACTGACCTGCAGACTTCATACGGTATCAACAATGTTGCTATTGTAAAAGGAAGACCAAGAACACTGAATCTGAAAGACCTAATAAGTGAGTTTATTGAATTCCGTCATGAAGTAGTAGTTAGAAGAACCAAGTTTGAATTAAGAGAAGCAGAAAAAAGAGCCCACATATTAAAAGGTTACCTGATTGCACTCGACCATCTGGATGAAGTAATACGATTAATCCGTTCTTCTGCTACACCAGAAATTGCTAAAGAAAATTTGATAAATGCCGGTTGGGGATTAGATGAAATTCAGGCCAAAGCTATACTGGAACTCCGTCTGCAAAGGCTGACCGGTATGGAAAGGGAAAAGATAAAAGAAGAATTTGATGAACTGATGAAGCTGATTGCACACCTCAATGAAATTTTATCCAACGAAGGAATGAGGTTTGATATTATAAAAACTGAATTGCTGGAGATAAAAGAAAAATTCGGCGATGAA
>JANORJ010000521.1:0-1836 GCA_031415255.1 Chitinophagaceae bacterium
TGATTGAAACATACTTTACCAATCGTTGGGCCATCTACATAAATTAAATTGATAACACCATCAGGTAAACCAGCTTCTTTTAAAATCCGCATCGTCATTTGTGCTGAATACACTTGAGTATTAGCTGGTTTCCAAACAACAACATTCCCACACATGGCAGCAGATGTTGGCAGGTTGCCACCAATTGCTGTAAAGTTGAAAGGTGTAA
This sequence comes from Chitinophagaceae bacterium, assembly GCA_031415255.1. Classification (GTDB taxonomy): domain Bacteria; phylum Bacteroidota; class Bacteroidia; order Chitinophagales; family Chitinophagaceae; genus JJ008. The sequence continues at coordinate 209 of JANORJ010000521.1, forward strand.
TAGCCAATACAAATCCTTCTAATGGACGGTACTCCATTCTGTTGTGCATTCCGGGACTGCTGATAGGTTGTTGCGTATATATTTCAGAAAGAAAATGAACATTGAATCGTAAGAAGTCAATCAACTCACATGCCGCATCTATCTCAGCCTGGTAAGCATTCTTACTTTGTCCAAGCATTGTTGTGCCATTGATATAGGGGCGATATTTTGTAGCTAACAAATCCGCAGCTTTCAAAAAGATACCGGCTCGGTTTTCCCAACTCATATTGGCCCAGCTTTCTTTGGCGGCCAATGCTGCTTCTATAGCCTGCACAACATGCTTCTCTTCTCCTGCATGAAAATAACCGAGTGTATGTTTCGTTTCATGCGGCGGATGCATGGAAACTTTTTTACCTGTTCTTACTTCTTTGCTGCCGATGTACATGGGCACATCTACTTCACTGCTTTTTAATTCAGCCAGCACTTCTTTTAATCTTTTCTTTTCAGGACTATTCGGACCGTAAGAAAGAACCGGTTCGTTTACCGGCATCGGATAAGAAAATGTTCCAATTGACATGATTTGACGATTTGGAGATTTGATAATTTGATGATGAGTTAATTAGTCTTGTTTTTCGAAGAAGCAATTATTTTTGATAGTACCCTGATTATAGATGCACAATCGTTTATTAATTCTTTACAATCCGGGTATCCATCCGTTTTATCACAAAGTAATAACCAATACTCTGTTTCGTCAGCCTCTTTTGCCGCTATCTTCATTTTATGAATAAAATCAGGCTTGCTTTCTGCATTTTGGGCTTCCCGTACATTCGCACCAACACTTGTACCCGATTTTAATAATTGCGTTGCTAAAACAAACTTTCTATCCTTTTCCAGGAGTCCTGTATATTTAATAATCTTCAATGCAAAATCAAACGTAAGATCCACAATCAGGTTCTTTTCTTTATTTCCTTGCATGGGGAACGATTTGGAGATTTGATAATTTGGAAATTCGTCAATTACGAAAATATGAATTATAACAATCTGATTTTTTATCGCATTTCCAAATCAACACATCACCAAATTTCCAAATCAACTCTCCCCTTCCTTCTCCGACATAAGGTACGCCTTTATAAATCCATCCAGCTCCCCATCCATCACCGGGCCGATATTACCCACCTCAAAATCAGTACGATGGTCTTTTATCATTTTATAAGGATGAAAAACGTAAGAACGAATCTGGCTGCCCCACTCTATCTTTTTCTTCTTTGCATTCGTAGCATCTTTCAGTGCATTTCGTTTTTGCAACTCCTGTTCGTACAATCGGCTCTTCAGCATTTGCATCGCTAACTCACGGTTGCCTAACTGGCTTCTATCCTGTTGACACACCACTACTATACCAGTTGGAATATGCGTTAACTGTACTTTCGTTTCTACTTTGTTTACATTCTGTCCACCGGCACCACCACTTCTGCTTGTTTCCATCATTACATCCGCCGGATTTATTTCATTGTTAATCGTATCATCCTCCAACGGATAAGCATACACACTTACAAACGAAGTATGTCGTCTTGCATTGCTATCAAAAGGAGAAATACGAACTAAGCGATGAACACCACTCTCTGCTTTTAAAAATCCATAAGCAAATGGTC
>JANORJ010000522.1:0-7352 GCA_031415255.1 Chitinophagaceae bacterium
GTAAGCCGGTCTTTTAAAATATAATCATCGGCGCCTTTTTTTATTATTGAGGCAGCAAAATCTTCGCTGACGGTGCCGGTAACCAAAATAAAAACCGTACCGGGTAATTGCTGCTGCATTATTTCCAGTGCTTCTACAGAATTAAACAGGGGCAGGGTGTGGTCGGCAAGAATGACATCGGGTTTAAAGTTTTGCAGGGCATCCAGGTAGGCTGGTTTATCTTCTGCTACTTTATAATCAAACTGCAGGTCATTCTCTTTTAGAAAGCGTATTTGTATTTCTACATCCTGCGGCTCATCCTCCAGCAATAGTATTTTTAATAATTGTTGCATACATGACAACTATTTTAGTGCTTCAAAAACCGGGTTATTCCCGGACAAAACCAGGTTGACTTATTGACACACCAAGTAAGCTACAAAAATTAATCAATAAAAGTCTACCTATTAACTATGGATTTTTTTTACAGCACTGAGTGATTTTATAAATTATAAAAAGTCATTTCTTCTTTTATGGCCAGAAAACAGTACTAAAACGGATGGAGAATTATGTTGCCAGGCTCAGCATGATCATTAAATCTTTCAGTTGGTTTATCTGAATGGGTTTGTTGAGGTATCCTTTTGCTCCCAGTTCGAAGCATGTAGCATTATCAGGATTGGTTTCATCATTCGTAAAAATGATGACGGGAATATTTTTAATCTCTTCAGTACCTTTTTCTTTTATTATTTGCAAGATTTGCAGCCCGGTTATTTTGGGCAATCCCAGATCCAACAGGATAAGATCCGGCTTTATCAGGTTACTGTTGTTAGCATACGGCCCGGTTTGAAAGAGGTAGTCAACCGCTTCCTTTCCATCATCTATGTGAATAATTTTACCGGTGGAATCGAAGTAATTCAATTTTCTGAATACAGATTCATAGTCATACTTGTCATCTTCAATAACCAAAATAGTAACAGGCTTCATATTATCGTTCGCTTAAAATGTATATTATGAATAAGTAAAAATAAAGCCACACAAATTAAATCACAGTAGTGATACTATCTGTAATGGGGTAGTATAAATTCTACCCCTTCCCGGTTGGCTTTACCGGCAATGAAAAATAAAAGGCAGCTCCCTTTCCCACTTCCCCTTCGGCCCATACCCGGCCACCATGTTTGGTAACTATTTTATGCACATTGGCCAGGCCAATGCCGGTGCCTTCAAAATCTTTATTGCCGTGCAATCGCTGAAACACCTTGAACAATTTATTCTTATACGTATTGTCAAAACCGGCGCCGTTATCCTTTACATAAAACACCAGTTCTTTATCTTTTTCATAAGAGCAAATTTCTATCAAGGCTGTTTCTTTTTTCTGTGAATACTTTACTGCGTTGCTGATTAAATTGATCCAGACCTGGTAAAGCATTTTTTCATCCCCTGGCGTATCTGCCAGGTCATGAATATTCCAATCAATATTTCTGCCGGGATTTAAATGTAATACATCCTTTACCACCTGCTCCACCAGCTTTTGAGTACATACCGGCTGAAGCACCAAACCCTGTTTGCTCATCTTTGAAAATTGAAGCAGGTCTTTAATAAGCTCTCTCATCCGGATTGCATTTTCCTTAATGATAATCAGTAATTTCTGCGAATCAGGATCTAACTTATCAAATGCTTTTTTTTCCAGCAGTTCTGAAAAACCGATGATACCCCTAACTGGTGCATGCAGATCATGCGATACCGCATAGCTAAAACTTTCCAGGTCCGCATTGGCCTGCTCCAGCAACATATTTTTTTGATTGAGTTCCCTTTGCAGGGTAGCCATTTCGTTATTTACTTCAGAAAGTTTATTTAAAGCTTTGTTATACTCAGCATAAGAGCCTGGAGTGGTTACAGATGCCCCCCCCGGTGTACTATGATCGGAATCGTTTTGAAATTCATTCCAGACACTATCCAGTTTTTCAGGAGAAGATGCGCCAATTAAAAGTAGCTGTTTGTTTTGCCGGTAGATAGTTATAAAAAAAATTCCAACTATTTTATTGCCGGGTAAAAGTTTGATTTTCTGTATTGCCCGGCTTTCTGTTTTATTAGCGTTTGACAAAGCCTCAAAATAATTGGCATAGCAGTCTTTGTCAATACTTTGCAGAAAACTATCGCCGGTATTAAACTGCAACCAGTCGTCACGGTGAACTTTTACAACACGGCCGGTTTCTGCTATTTCTAATATGATGGATTTTGCCATTTACTGAATTATTTTTCTTGCCATAAAGGTGCTAAGGTTTCTTTCTTTGTATCTTCTTTGTGTCTTAGCGTCTTTGTGGCTATGTATTTTCCTTAGCTAAACAATGCTGATAATTTTTGATGCACTGTTTCTGCTGATTCGGCATGAGCATCGGCGCCTATTTTTTTCCAAAGCTCTTTGTCCTGTAAAAAAGGATAACCGCCTACAATAATTTTTATGGGCCATTTTGTTTTTGCCCTTATTTCTTCTATCAACACTCTTGCTTGTTTTAAATGCGGCGATAAAGTAACTGACAAGGCCAGCACCTGCGATTTATTTTGATCAATGGCCGATAGAATGGCGCTGGCAGGGGCATTAGCTCCCAGGTAATAGGTATTCCACCCATCCATTTCCAAAAAGTCGGTAACAATACGGATGCCCACTTCATGCAATTCATTGCCAATGCAAGTAGCAACAACATTTTTTCCTACCGGGGGTGCAGATACGATGTACGGATACATTTGCGCCATGATGAATTGGGTAGATGCTGTACAAAAATGTTCCTGTGCCACCGTAATCTGATTACGTTCCCAAAGCCGGCCTACTTCAAATTGCGATGCTTCGAAAACCTGTAAATAAATATCCCTGACCGGTATGCCGTCATTGATGGCATCAAATACCAATTGACGGGCATCCTTCCGGTTGCCAGCTAAGAGCAATTGCAGATAGTTTGCAGCCAGCTCTGTTAATTCAGATTCGCTTTTTTGCAAGTAGCTGTCTGCTTTCTGTGCCAGGTTTTTAATGGCACTGTCAAGATATTCAATAGAAGGCAGCCAGTTTTCACCGCCTTTTAATTTTATAATATGCCGCATGGAAACCAAAAAACGGATGAGGGAAAGTTTAGGTATGCCCAATGAAGAAAGAACTGAATAAAGCCATTCAATATAGTGTACAAACAGTTCATGACTTTTTAAACCGGCGGCTTCCTGTAAAAATTCAAAATTCTTTTTGCCGTCATGCATCGTATGGTGCCTGTACTTAGGCGCCGATACATCATCAATATATTGGAACAGGTTTATATGATAATTGGCCAGTTCTTCTGTCAATACATCTATTGTTGGTGATGAGCTTTGTGGTTGTTTGTTTTTAAAACTTTGCAATAAGTGTTGCACCGCTTCATCCGCACAAACGCCGCAGCTATCCGGATGAAATAGTTTTACCGTCATTAAAAACCGTACAAAGGAAATTTGCTGAAAGCCCAGCGACTCCAGCAGGTTTTGCTGCCAGTAAACAAAGTCAAGGTGGATGTTGCTTTTTTCGGTGGTAGCCCTACCAAAAAATTTCAATATCCACTCCAGGTCCACTTTTGTTTTTTCGGCATATTTTATTTCTGCCGTTTTATCCATGGCAGAAAATAAACGACTGTGAAAATGAATGAGGTCATCGGCGTTGCCAGTTAGATTAATCTTGCCCTCTTTTATCATGTTCAAAGCCTGTTGAATTTGTTCCGGTTGCCCGGGTTCTAATTCTTCGGTATAAAAAATAAATTCTTCTAATAAATGTTGCAGTTCTTCTTTCCGGTTGATAGCTGATAAAAAAGCATATTGCCAGCGGCACATATCAACAAACTGTAAGGGCTGTAGCTGCAAAAACTGTAATAGCAAATCAATATCCCTGATGCAATATTCTTTTGCAGAGCCTGTTAATTCAGCAATTTTGTTTTTGCTGAGAAGGTTGTCGTATATTTTTTGTGCTGTAAGCATTTTATGAAAGTTTTTTTGCCGCTAAGACACAAAGGCACAAAGTTTCACAAAGTTCTTTTCTTTGTATTTCTTTCTTAGTGCCTTAGCGTCTTTGTGGCTATGTATTTTGTCAATAAAATGGCGTACTAATCAATTAAAATGTTGACATAATTTACCAAATGTTTTATTAGCAGCTTCAATTATTTCACCGGCTTTTTTATCTGCTTCTGCTGCATATAGATTTAAATAGTCCCTGAATTTCATCCACTGGCTGCCGGTCTCTGCACCATAACCTGCAAAGAAATTTCCAAAAGAACTATCAAACCAATCATGCTGGGTTAATTTTTTAAAAATTACCCGGCCCCCTAATGCAGATCCTTCCAGCACATAAAAAGCTCCAACCAGTTCATTGATGGCAATAACATCCGTATGAGTCGGTACCGGAATCGAATCACCTAACAGGCTGATGTCCTTTTCCAGCAAAGCCGTTTTTTTTCGGCTGTCCCAATCAGGAATTATTTTTTCAACCGCTTCTTTATTATCCTCCAGTTGTTTTTCAAAAGAAAAAAATATGGGGTGCCATTTTTTTAATATCCCTGTGTATTGCTCTTTGGTAAGGGCGGGATGCATTAGCTGCTGCATCCAATAAGCCTGTTCAATAGCACTGTGCTGTTGCTGAGTTTCAGATTTCAACCTGTCGGTAAATAATAATGTCTCGTTCATGCAAAATGATATTCTTTTAAAAATGTGGTGAGCCAGGCTTCATGTTCACCTTTAATAACCGTTCTTGCTGGTGAATGGATATAATGATGATGCTTATAGCTTTTTACAAAATCATTATCGGCACCGGGCAACAGTTCGCTGGATTGTTGTGTGGCCAATTCCATCCATGTAGTAAGGTAGGCATTAAATAGTTGCTGTAGTTGTGTTGTCTCCGCAATTCCGGCTTCCGAAAATATAGCCATCTCCGAACTGATTTCTGTAAACCATTGTGGTTTTTCTTTTTTATCCGGAAAAATTTCTTTCCATTGCCGGACCATTGGCTGCTGTGGCAAATAAAACGAGGTTGAATACGGGGAATCTTGTACCCACTCAATGTCGAGTGCAATCACATGTATCTTGTCCTGCACCAGCACCCATTCGGCCAGGAATACAGGAAGTTTTACAGTGCTGACAGTAGGATAAATGACCACTGTTGCAATATCCAGCACTGTTGATTGTATCCGGGAATACCTTAATGTTGCCGTATTATTTTTTGAAACAAAGCCCTGGCTGTTAATGCAGATTTCTTTCCCATTATTGTGCAATGTATTTTTTTCAAATGATGCAGGCCGTTCCTGCTTTATCCAGTTGAATAAGGGATTTGTTTTTTCAAATGCATCTGTAAATGTCCAGTCGAAATTATTTTTCACATAAATCATTTATTTCGCTATTAAAAAATAATCATTCAATATAATGAAAGTAGTGCCATTGTACAAAGCCACTTGTAGTAGTATGAACCAATTTTGAGTAGTATTAGTTTGACCACCCTGATTTTTAATTATGTGGCAAGTAGAAATAATAAATCCTTATGCTGTTACGCTTTTGGTTTAAACCCGGTAAATGCTGTTTTCCGTCTTCATAAAACCACCTACTAATTCTTATAAACCCTTTTTAGAATGAAATTTTGCTTTAATTTTTTACTACCGAAAACAATTCTGTAAATGCGTATCCCTTTACAAGGCATTTTCATTAATAAAATTGACAAGGGCCGCGGTGTTTTTCAGGTGCAGTTTTTTGAGGAGGTTATAGCGGTGTACTTCCACTGTTTTGAGTGAGATGCCGAGTTGTACTGCAATTTCTTTGGAGGAAAAGCCTTCCTTGATCAGTTTGGCAATTTCAATTTCCCTTTTGGAGAGGATATTAATGTCGGGTTCATTGCTGGTTTCTGTTAACTCATGTTGCGAAAGAATTTCTTTCACTTCATCACAGATATATTTTTTACCGGCATCCACTTCCAGGATGGCTGTTATTAATTCTTCTTTCGAGGAATTTTTGGTGACATAACCCATCGCACCCGACTGAAACATTTTTTTGGCATAGGCCGAAATGGCATGCATGGAAACGCCGATAACTTTTGAACCGGGAGAAAATTTACGGATAGATTTGGTGGCATCAAAACCATTAACTGGAGACATGTTAATATCCATTAAAACAATCCGGGGTCGTTGTTTTTTTGCTATTTCAATAGCTTCATCAGCAGAACTAGCGGTTGCTATTACTTGAAATTTGGGTTCGCTGTTAAGTACATGCGACCATGACTCCCTTATCAGGCGGTGATCATCTACGAGCAGGATGGTGATTGGTTCCATTGTGCTAAAAAATAGAAGCCTAAGTTAGCATAAAAAAAACTGATGACTATTTTTTTTCATCGGCAGAAAAATTTAGTAGCCGCCCATTCCTTTGAGACTGGAGTAACCACACTTCTTTCCACCTTTACCTGCCCCGAAATAACATTTATTTTCACCTGGAAAACATTGCATTTTGGTGGCGCCGCTGGATTGGGTCTGGTCATACAACCTGTTGCATCCCCATCATCATGGAGTTGCTGACACAGGATTTTGAGGTTCGTCTGCGCCGGTAAAAAGGTGTTCGTCATTCACCGTCAGCAAGCAGTCATGCCAAACCATTTGAGCAGCAGCAATAAATCTTTTTATAAACTTTTATGGTATTGCTGCACCTGCAATGCCCGGAGCCTGTCCCGCCGAAAGGCGGGAGGTGCTTCGCTTCGCTTCGCAGTTTGTCATGTTGCTTGTAGTTCCGGTTCATTCCTCACGGCAGCTACTGTGTCCTCTGGTCACATAAACGAAAAAGCAGCTATGATAAAATCATAACTGCTTGACTTAAAGTGGGAGTTGACGGGTTCGAACCGCCGACCCTCTGCTTGTAAGGCAGATGCTCTGAACCAGCTGAGCTAAACTCCCTTTTTCGGGACGGCAAAGATAGGGGTGAGATACCTTTGAAACAAAAAAAGAGATAAGTTTCCTCAAATGCAATACTGGAAAGTGTTTCACACAGTTACATAAGCTGTCAACACTGCCAAAATCCTTATTTTCCGGGCTTTGGCCTTCAAGATTCAGCAATCCATTACCAGCCTTTACTCCCCAATCTGCTTGCAAATTGTTTGCAAATTTTCAATCACCTCATGCTCCAAACAAAATGGACATGGAAATCGGGTACAAAATCATTCTGGACACAAGATACCAGAAGAAAAACCTGACTTACCCACTTAAAATGAGGGTGTATCAGGACAGAAGCTACAAGACCTATTCTTTAGGCATCGATTTACGGGAAAACGACTGGAACGACCAGTTACAGCAGGTAACGAAAGTCAATCCTAACCACAAGCTTTACAATGTAAAAATCAATGACCT
>JANORJ010000523.1:0-2535 GCA_031415255.1 Chitinophagaceae bacterium
TAAAATGGAATTTCGGAAAATTCTTATTAGATGAAAACGGAACGCTGGTTGCTACTTTTTCTCCAAAAACTCAACCTATGAGTGAGGAGATTTTAAAGTGGATGAATTAAGAGAATTAAGATTTACAGGATTAAATAAGATTAAATAAAAAATACGATGCTGAAATTTCAGCATCGTATTTTTTATAGACAGAAAGTTTATTTTCGCCTTCTAATGCAATTTTCCTCCATCATAGGCCAACAAGCAGTTAAACAACAACTGGCAGAGTTGGTGCAACACAACCGGCTAAGTCATGCTTTATTGTTTTTAGGTAAAGAAGGAAGTGGCTCTTTGTCACTAGCATTATCATTTGCCCAATACATTGTTTGTGAAAAAGTGAACAGTCGGCAAGGAGCAGTTGGCAGTCAGCAGTCGGGGCCATCTCTATTTGGAGACGCTGAACCTGAAATCCAAAACCAGCAGCCCGAAATAGTAAACGATAGCTGCGGCGTTTGTTCTGCTTGTTTAAAAGCAAATCAACTTGTTCACCCTGATATTCATTTTTCTTACCCGACAGTTACAAAGAAGCCGGGAGAAAAACCGGTGGCAACAGATTTTATTACTGATTGGAGGGAGTTCGTCAAACTTAGTCCTTACGGTAACTTGTTTGACTGGATAGAACAGATAAAAGAAAAAGAAAACAGCCAAGGAAAAATAACGGCGGAAGAATGTAATGACATTATCCGCAAGCTGAGTTTGAAAAGTTTTGAAAGTGAGTATAAGATTTTAATTATGTGGATGCCGGAGATGCTGGGAGCCGAAGGCAACAAATTATTAAAGCTGATTGAAGAGCCACCGGCAAATACCTTGTTTATACTCGTTACAGAAAATGAAGCACAGGTGTTGCAAACTATCGTCAGCCGTTGCCAGATGATAAAAATACCGGCGTTAGAAACTAAGGAAATTGAAGAAGCTCTCATAAGTCGTAATAAAACCGAACCTGCGATTGCCAGGCAAGTAGCCAGTGTAAGTGAAGGCAATTACCATGAAGCGTTGCAGTTGGTGCAACATGCCGAAGAGGATTGGCAAGCCCTTCTGCGAGAATGGCTGAATGCCATTTTAAAAACTGGGCCGGTGGCACAGACTAAATGGGTGGAAGAAATAAGCCGCCTTGGTCGGGAAAAGCAAAAGCAATTTCTCCGGTATTTTAATCACTTATTAGAACAGGCTATCCATTATCGGATATTGGGTGAAAAGCTGAATATTGGCGAAAAAGAAATAGATTTTGCCGAAAGATTGAATAAAATAGCCGGAATTGAGCAACAACAGGCCATTATTGAAGAATTGGACAAGGCCAGTTATTATATAGAACGCAATGCAAATGGCAAAATGCTCTTTCATGCCCTGACGATTAAGCTATACCATATTATTCAGGATAAGATTGTATTTTTGGAAAAGTGAGGAAAGTGAGTTGTGAAAAGTGAGTTGTGAATATGAACCTGAAAGTTGAAAGTTTCTACAAAGCTTCGTTTGTTTTTTCAAGAATATAATCGTCTCGTACACATTAGAGTATGGCTGTTAAAGCCGAATAGAATTACCTAAAGTGTACAAGTGTGATTATTCTTTCCTTTTCTCAAAAGGAAAGAATAACAATCCACCAGAGGCGGATGCAACGGAAGCTCAATAGAATTACTACAGCCCGGCTCATAATTTCCCTCCTCAATTATTAAATCTTAATTACTAATTTTTAATTAGCATAATGAGTTGTACAAGTTGCAGTACCAGCAGTAACGGTAAACCGGGAGGATGTAAGAGCAATGGCGGGTGTAGTACCGGCGGATGTAACCGCATGAACACTCATGATTGGCTGCGCAACCTGCCGATGAGTGATGTGGCTACGGCCTGCAAGGTGATGGAAGTAAGCTTTAGCCAGGGAACCCGGAAAGATTTTTATCGCAACCCGAATTTGCAGGCATTTGAAAAAGGCGACCTGATAGCTGTGGAAGGAATTAGCGGATTTGATATTGGAGAAGTTTCATTGACAGGTGAAATAGTGCGCCTTCAAATGAAGAAACGCAATGTGAAGGAAGATAATCCTGAAATGAAAAAAGCATTGCGGACCGCTACCGACCGTGACATTGACATCTGGAAACAGAATAAGGCAAGGGAACCGGAAGCGGTAATTCGTAGTCGGGCTATTGCACGACAATTGAAACTGGATATGAAAATAAGCCAGGTGGAAATGCAGGCCGATGGACGAAAGGCGACTTTCTTTTATATAGCTGATGGCCGTGTGGATTTTAGAGAATTGATTAAAGTGTATGCATCTGAGTTTAAAGTAAAAGTAGAGATGCGCCAGATCGGTGCCAGACAAGAAGCTGGTAAAGTAGGTGGTATTGGCAGTTGCGGCAGAGAACTTTGTTGCAGCACCTGGCTTACCGATTTTAAATCGGTAAATACTGCGGCGGCTCGTTACCAAAATCTTTCAATTAACCAAACAAAGTTGAGTGGACAGTGCGGTCGTTTGAAATGTTGTTTGAATTACGAACTAGACAC
>JANORJ010000524.1:0-3433 GCA_031415255.1 Chitinophagaceae bacterium
TGTTTTTCCAACTCTCTTATTTTTAATAAGAACTCATTTTCTTTGGCTGCTACTTTTTGTTCTTCAATTTTCCGAATATCATCAGTCAATTTCTCTCTGTCTTTTTGTAATTGCTTTTGAACAGTTAAATCAATTTCCGCTTCTTTATTTTTCAATTCCTGTTCTTTGCGGAGAAAGTCAGCTTCCATCTGACGGGCAGTCTTTAATTTTTCTTCATTCTCTTTATTATTTTGTTCAGCCTGCTTCAGTTTATTTTCAAAGTCTGTAGCAATTGATTTGCGCAGCGTTTCCTCCAATTGCTGTTGTAGCTTTACTTTTTCATCAGCAAACTCTTTTTCCTTTTTCTTTTTCCATTCTTCGGCCTTCGCATTTGCCTCTTTTCTTATCTCTTCCCTGATAGATTCATTTGGCTCAAACAGGTGACCACAATTGGGACATTTTATTTCAGTTGCCATTAATTTTTTGTTTAGGTTCAAATCTACAAATTTTAAAATTCCCCTTTTCTTTCCGTTTTAAACTTTTGGATTTAATTCTTGTCAATAAGTACCTTTATAATAAGATTTTAGCCCTTATTTTTCTGCATTTTATAAACAGTGACGTATGAAAAAGAAATTCAATCTCCTTCTCCTTATTATATTCCCCCTTTCTGGTGGCCTAGTATTATCTTCTTTTAATATAACTCAGTCCGCATCTCTCAATTTCAGTTTTCCCTATAAAAAGGCAGGTTTAACAGACCGGGAAGCGGCAGCTCATATCATCAGCCGATTTAGCTTTGGTGTAAAGCCGGGGCAAATAGATGCTGTGGCTAAGTATGGTGTGGAGGAATGGTTTAAAGATCAATTAGCGGCCAGCTTTAAAGATGATTCTTTAAGTACTTTTTTAAAAAGTTATGAATCACTTTCTATGACCAATGCTGAAATAGTGGAAACCTATCCCAAAGGTGGACAATTATTAAGAAAAGCTATAAAAGATGGTGTAATTGATAAAGACTCTGCAAAAGCGGCCGACAAAAAGGATTACAAGCAAGACATTAAGAAATACATGGAAGCAAATGGTTACAAACCGCAGGCTGAACTTTTTCGTCAACTCATCAACCAGAAAATTTTACGGGCCACTTATTCAGAAAATCAATTGAAAGAGGTGCTGACTGATTTTTGGTTTAATCATTTTAATGTAACGATTGCAAAAGGTGATGTGGGGCAGTTTGTTACTTCTTATGAAAGAGACGTTATTCGCCCAAATGTGTTTGGCAAATTTGAAGACCTGCTGCTGGCAACTGCCAAGTCGCCGGCAATGCTTACTTATCTCGATAATTTTAAAAGTACTGTGGACGAAGAAAATGCCAGCCCTTTACAAAAGAAAATAGCAGAGAAAAGGGACGAAATGATAAACTCCGAAATGCAAAAACTGAATGCAAACGGCAAAGAAAAAAAGCCAAAGATGCAGGGCCTGAATGAAAACTATGCACGGGAAATTATGGAACTGCATACGCTGGGTGTTGACGGTGGCTATACACAAACTGATGTAACGCAGGCTGCCCGCATACTAACCGGTTGGACACTAAACCCTGAAGTAGAGTATAATGTAAAAGTAAAACGTAAGCAAAACGAGCAACGAATGAATCAAATGGGTTTTGTACAAGACGGTGACTTTTTATTCGCTGCCAATAAACATGATAAAGGCGAAAAGAAAGTATTAGGAGTTACTTTTCCCGCAGGTGGTGGCTATGAAGAAGGAGCGAAGCTTATTCATTTGCTGGCAACACATACTTCTACTGCAAAATTTATTAGTCGTAAACTGGCTATCCGGTTTGTAAGTGATAATCCTTCGCAAAGCCTTATTGATAAAATGGCAAAAACATTTTTGGAGAAAGAAGGTAGCATTAAAGAGGTTTTGATAACTATGGTATCGGCACCGGAGTTTTGGGTAAAAAATACATTGCGGGAAAAAACAAAATCACCCTTTGAATTAACCATTAGTTCTGTTCGTAGTATCAATGCTAAAGTAGAAGCGCCGTATCAATTATTTATCTGGATGACAAAGATGGGACAGAAAATATATTCTTACCAGGCACCTACCGGTTTTCCTGATAAAGGACAGTACTGGATTAACACTGGCTCTTTATTGAACCGGATGAATTTTGGATTGGCTCTCGCCTCTGGCCGCATACCGGGCATACGTATTAACCTGTTAGCTCTTAATCAAAATCATGAACCAGAAAGTTCGGAAGATGCGTTGAAAACTTACAGCAAACTACTGATGCCTGAAAGAGATTTACAACAAACTATTAAACAACTAACACCAATGCTGAATGACCCTGAGCTGATTAAAAAAGTGGACGACGCAGCTGGTAAAACAGACGGTGCAAAAGCTACTATGAAAGATGAGGATACCATGATGGATGATGGGATGATGATGGAAAATGCTAAAGCAAAAAAGAAACCAGAAGGAAGAATACAGAAGAACCAGAATCCTAAAAATGATAAAGCAGGGCAGATGCAGTATGCAACCGGCAATAATTCTATGCTGGCACAGGTAGTAGGAATCATTTTAGGCTCACCGGAATTTCAACGTAAATAATTAATCTAACCTATTAAAATAATCAAATGGCATCACGCAGAATATTTTTAAAATCAGGTGCATTGGCACTTATTACTGCAGGCATCGGTGGTGTTCCCACTTTTGTGGCTCGTGCTGCGCAAAGCCGTAAACTTTGGTCGCCTTATAAAAAGAACAAAATTCTTATTTGTATTTTCCAAAGAGGCGCAATGGATGGATTGATGGCAGTAACACCATTTACCGATACATTTTTACAAAAAGCAAGACCTAATTTATTTTTATCAGCTGCTAAATCAGCCAATAAACCATTGATTGATTTAGATGGAAGATTTGGCCTTCATCCTTCTATGAATGCATTTGAAAATTTATTCAGAGAAAAAAGGTTGGCGATTGTGCACGGTGTCGGTTCTCCAAATACTACCCGTTCACATTTTGATGCGCAGGATTATATGGAATCAGGTACTCCATTTAGCAAAGGCACAGATAGTGGGTGGCTGAATAGGGCAGTTGGTTTGCTGGGACATGAAGCGGCAACTCCATTTCAGGCAGTCAGCCTCACTACTTCATTGCCACGATCATTTTATGGTGAGCAGCCGGCTGTTGCCATCAGCAACTTGGAAGATTTTTCTATACAGATGAAAGGAAATCCAATGGCCACTAATACGGCCGCAAAAAGTTTTGAAGAATTATATGATAATACATCTTCTTCGTTGCTGAACAAAACAGGTAAAGGAAGTTTTGAGGCTATGAAGATGCTGAAATCAGCCGAAATAAAAAACTATAAACCGGCTAATGGTGCTGTTTATCCTGTATCTCCATTAGGAAATTCATTAAAGCAGCTTGCTCAGTTAATAAAAATGGATGTGGGATTAGA
>JANORJ010000525.1:0-2087 GCA_031415255.1 Chitinophagaceae bacterium
ATCGGCTCCTGAAAAATCATGGCAATTTTATTGCCACGAATTTTTTGCATTTCATTCCTGTTTCTTTTTAACAGGTCGGAACTATTGGTTCCAGTTTCCGAAAAAATAATTTCTCCGCTAGTAAATTTTGCCGGAGGCGAAGGAATTAATTGCAGGATGGAAAGTGCGGTGACAGATTTTCCTGAACCAGATTCACCAACTAGTGCCACTACTTCTCCTTTGTTTACTGAAAAGCTGATATTTTTTAATGCAGTAACAGCACCTGATTCACTTATAAAATCAAGGGAGAGGTTGTTTATGCTTAATAGTGGCTGCATTATCACTCGGCTACTTTAATCGAAAGTGCTTTGGAAGGTGTGGGGTAGTAGGCTAGGCAAACCATACAGTCTTTTCCTTTTACTGTATCAATTGTAAAATAAAATTCATCACCCTGTTTAATTGATGCGGGGAAATTACAAGGGTTACCAAGTCTAAAAACGTTGCTATATGATTTATTGGTTACTTCATCAGTCCAGTTGGCTACAATATTCGAAGTATCCATTTTGCCTTCGGTAACACGAATTGTATAGTTCATACAAATGCCGGCGAGTTCCAGTTTACCTTTATACCGGCCATCAATTTTTGGTCTTGTGCTGCAATCACTATTAGAAAGAAGCAGTGTACTAATTGCCGATAATAAGATAAACTGTTTCATTGTCTTTATTAAAATTTCAAGTGTCTCACCGTCATGCCATCATTCATTAATTGTTTTAATGAATCAATACCAATGTTTAAATGGTTTTCCACAAACTGTGCGGTTACGTTTTTATCACTCTCTTCCGTCTTTACTCCTTCCGGTATCATCGGCTGGTCGCTTACAAGCAGCAAAGCACCTGTGGGGATTTTATTATAAAAACCCACGGTGAAAATAGTTGCAGTTTCCATATCAATGGCATAGGCTCTTATTTTCTGCAGGTATTCCTTAAAGGGTTCATCATGTTCCCAAACTCTCCGGTTGGTAGTGTAAACAGTGCCTGTCCAGTAATCAACACCATAGTCTCGAATGGTGGTGGACAATGCTTTTTGTAATGCAAATGCAGGGAGTGCCGGCACTTCTGCAGGGAAGTAGTCATTGGATGTTCCCTCACCTTTGATGGCAGCGATGGGTAATATGAGGTCGCCAATTTTATTACGTTTTTTTAAGCCGCCACATTTTCCCAAAAACAATGCAGCTTTTGGATGAATAGCGGAAAGTAAATCCATTACGGTAGCCGCAGTGGGGCTGCCCATGCCGAAATTAATAATGCTGATATTACCGGCAGTAGCACATTGCATCGGTTTGCCTTCACCTATTATTTCCACTTTGTTCCATTCAGCAAACATTTTTACATAGTTACTGAAATTGGTCAGCAGGATATACTCACCAAAATTTTCTAATGCCTCTCCGGTGTAGCGGGGAAGCCAGTTTTGTACTATCTCTTCTTTTGTCTTCATGGTTAGTAATTTTTGACGACCGACAACCGACTATTGACGACGGTTGTCTTTTATTCAAGTTTTTTTATAAAGGCCTGAAGCATTTTTACCAATGATTCAGATTGGTTGTACAAGTCTTTAAACGCAGCCTCCTCTAAGTATTTTCTCAGCTGGGCTTTAATCAGGCAGGCTACCACTTCAAGTGTGGATCTGTTTGCATAAATGAGAAATCTTCTCTGTTCGGTATTAGATTGTCCGGTCGATCCTTCGGCAATATTTAAACCTATACTATCAGCGGCCCTGCGTATCTGACTGCTTAAGTTAAATATCTCTTTTTTAGGAAACTGGTCAGCTAAAATATTGATTTTCTCGCCAAACTCAAGCGACATTTGCCAAACTCTCAATTGTTCAAATTTAAATGCCATTTTTTTGTATAAATCTATCAAAAAATAGGAGGTTTTAGCAATTTTATTCAAAGTGGCCTGTAGTTAGCCCTCTGTGGTCTGTTGTCTGTCGTCTATATTTGCTCCAATGATTATCAAATATCCAGAACCGGGCTTTAAAATGAAAGCAGAAGAAGGGAAGGAATTTATTTTCGACTCGCTTCGCAAAAAATGGATAGTGCTGACACCGGA
>JANORJ010000526.1:0-4222 GCA_031415255.1 Chitinophagaceae bacterium
CGCAGCAGGTACCGATTGGTTGATGATTTTAAAATAACCACCACCAGATAATTTTTTAAATTTCACCAAGGCAAAATCTGGTTCAACTCCTGTTGTATCGCAATCCATCACCAGGCCAATAGTTCCTGTTGGAGCAATAACAGTTGCCTGTGCATTTCTGTAACCGTACTTCTCTCCCATTTCCACTGCATCATCCCATGCTTTGCAAGCAGCTTTCAATAAATAATCCGGGCAATGCTGTGCTTTTATTCCCTGTGGTTTCAAACTTAAGCCTTCAAACTCATCAGCATCATAAGCAGCAAGGCGATGGTTACGCATTACTCTCATCATATGGGCTTTGTTCTCTTCATATCTTGGAAATGCACCAAGGGTCTGTGCCATTTCTGCTGATGTTTTATAAGAAATACCAGTCATGATGGCTGTGATAGCGCCGGCGATCCCTCTTGCTTCTTCGCTATCATAAGGAATACCGCTTACCATTAACATCGTTCCAAGGTTTGCATAACCTAATCCTAGTGTTCTGTATTCATAGCTAAGTTGCGCCACTTCTTTAGAAGGGAACTGCGCCATTAATACAGATACTTCTAATACAACCGTCCACAAGCGGCAGTTATACTCATATCCTTCTACATCAAAGTGATTTGTTTCTGTATCAAAGAATTTCATCAGGTTGGCTGATGCAAGATTACAAGCTGTATTATCCAAGAACATGTATTCGCTGCAAGGATTTGATGCTCTTATCTCACCACCTTCAGGACAAGTATGCCATTCGTTGATAGTAGTATTATATTGTGTTCCCGGATCTGCACAACTCCATGCGGCATAAGAAATCTGGTTCCATATTTCTCTTGCAGGAATTTTTTTCATTACCCGTCCGTCCATTCTTCCTTTTAGTTCCCAATCACCATCTTCTTCCAACACTTTGAAAAATTCGTTAGGAATACGAATAGAGTTATTTGAATTTTGTCCACTTACCGTTTTGTATGCTTCATCTTCATAACCAGAGGGATAACCCGCAGCTATTAATGCGAATACTTTTTTCTCTTCTTCTACTTTCCAGTTGATGAATTCTACAATTTCCGGATGATCTAAATCCAAACAAACCATTTTAGCGGCACGGCGGGTAGTACCACCACTTTTAATGGCACCAGCAGCTCTATCACCAATTTTTAAAAAACTCATTAAGCCGGATGATGTGCCACCACCGCTTAATTTTTCTCCGGCACCACGAAGGTTGGAATAGTTGGTGCCTACACCAGAACCATACTTAAAAATTCTTGCTTCCCGAACCCACAGATCCATAATGCCGCCTTCGTTCACCAAATCATCATTTACACTCAATATAAAACAAGCATGTGGCTGCGGACGTTCATAAGCGTTTTGCGATTTTTTTAGTTGCCCGTCAACCTGGTCAACATAATAGTGACCTTGTGGCTTGCCAGCAATTCCGTAGCTTTCATACAAACCAGTATTGAACCATTGTGGTGAATTTGGTACACACATCTGGTTCAAAATTGAATAAACTAATTCTTCGTAAAAAACAGTTGCATCACTTTCCGCAGCGAAGTAACCATAACGTTCGCCCCATACTTTCCAGCAATTGGCTAAACGATGAGCTACTTGTTTGGCAGATGTTTCTCTTCCCAAACTTCCATCAGGTTGGGGTACTCCTGCTTTTCTAAAATATTTTTGTGCAAGTATATCAGTTGCAATCTGGCTCCACTGTTTCGGTACTTCCACATTGTTCATTTCGAACACTACTTCGCCACTCGGGTTTCTAATTACCGAGGTTCGGTAATCATATTCAAACATATCAAATACACTCACATCGTCACGAGTAAAGCGACGGGTAAATTGCAATCCGCCCTTTGCGGATGCTTTGGTTTTGGTAGCCATAACTAAAAAAGAATTTCTCGGGTTAAGTAACTTGTAACGTACTCCGAAAATATTTTTAATTATGGCTATTTCATAGTTAGAGATATTCACATAATGTGGATAAGAGAAGGTCGGATCCATCTGATGCAAGCCTGTGCTGGTTCAGGCGACTTTTTCACAGTGGATAAAGCTTTTGCTGATAAAAAATTTTGGTAAATCGGCTTCGGTACACTAGCGGAATTCATATTCTGTTAACATTGGTTTAAAAGGCATAGCGGGCAAGGGTTTTTATATTTTTTTGCCTTGTAAGGGTTGATTTTGGCTGATTTTTTTAATATGGCTGGCGCAAAGCCTTTACAGAAAGGCATTACAGTTTAATTACTCTTATTAAAAAAACAATTACAAAAAAATGATCGCCATTTTCGTTTATGCCCTACGTAAGAAAATTGTTTGCATTAAAAGAACAAAAGGTTGACGATACTATTCATAACTGCTTCTGCCGCAATCGGAATATTTTCCTTGTTTATTAGTAGAACAACTGGTAAGGATGTGTTTTTTCATTTGTAAATCGTTGTGTTTTTTAATGATAGTTAGTTCCATTGTTATATTTCCAGAAGCAGAATTATGTTCCTCAGGTGCCTGCAGCATCTGAATTACCTATTTGGCCGTATATTTTAAGTCTTCTTGCTTGCTTGTCCGATTTAATACAGGCTTAAATTGGTTTTAGGGGGCGATTACAACCTTTTCTGCGAAAAAAACCTATTTGATTTTCAAGTGGGCAATGCCGAAAGTTTTTCGCATTTTTGCAGTAATCAACCGGTACCGGATGAAGTCAACTATTTATAACACATTGGCCGATAAGAAGCAACAAGGGAAAAAATCCTTTGCCGTGCTAATAGACCCTGATAAGGTAAATACATCTGTGCTCGATGAATTAATTGAGCTTTCCACTTCTGCCAAAGTTGATTACTTGCTGGTAGGCGGGAGTCTTGTTATCTCTAATCATTTAGATGAATGTGTGCAGCATATCAAACAGAACTGTGATATCCCTGTCATCCTTTTTCCGGGCAGCCCGTCGCAGATAAGCAAGTATGCCGATGCCCTCTTATATCTCTCTTTAATATCTGGTCGTAATCCGGAGTTACTGATTGGTCAACATGTAGTCTCAGCTCCTTTTGTTAAGCTAAGTGGCTTAGAAATAATGCCAACGGGTTATATTGTTGTAGATGGTGGTGCCCCTACTACCGTTTCTTATATTAGCAATGCAGCCCCTGTGCCTGCTGATAAAAATGAAATAGCGATGTGTACAGCAATGGCGGGTGAAATGCTGGGTATGAAATTGATCTATATGGATGCTGGCAGTGGTGCCAAACGTCCTATTACTGAAAGTATGATTGAGGCTGTTGCCAAACATATAGAAGCTCCTCTTATTGTTGGTGGCGGTATTATACTACCAGAAAAAGCCTACCTGAATTGCAAAGCCGGTGCGGATGTAATTGTTGTAGGCAATGCGATTGAAAAAGATGCGTCGTTGATTAAAGAGATGGCGGCGGCGATTCATTCAGTGCCGGTAAAAGCTTAACGTAATTCATCCACCTTTACCCTTGTTGGTGTTTCTTTTCCGGCGATAATACTTTTTGAGCTTAGGGCAATAGCTTTAATCACCTGTGTCATATTTTCCATGTCTAATGTTTCAATATGGTCGGTTAGTTTATGATAGTGAGGTTCTATATCCATTTTAGAAGTAGAAATAGTATGTGCCGGCACACCCAGTCTTGCTAACGTAGCATTATCCGAACGATAGAATAGTTGCTGCGTTGGATATGGATCCGGATAAAAAGTAAATTCAGTAGCCTTTAAATCCTTGGCTAGAATTTCACCCATACTTGTTTTCTCATACCCGGTAATGTAGGCCGAGTTTTTTCCCCACTTACTTTCTGTACCTATCATTTCAATATTAAACATTGCCACCACTTTATCCGCATCAAACTGGCGGGAGAAATATTGTGAACCAAAGCCACCAATTTCCTCTGCAGTAAAGGCAGAAAAAACAATTGTTCTTTCGTTGTTTTTTAATGCTGCAAAATATTTTGCCAGCATAATAACTCCGGTTGTTCCCGCCGCATCATCATTAGCACCGTTATAGATAGAATCACCGTCGATGGGTTTACCGATGCCGAGATGATCGTAATGACCCGAAAAAACTACATATTCGTCTTTGTTTTTTTTTCCAAGCAGTATACCAACTACATTCGCCATCTTTTGTTCTGTTATTTCATGTACTGCTTCTACTGACCAGGTGTCCGTATCTGTATCTGATAAAATAAATACCACACTTGTATTTGTT
>JANORJ010000527.1:0-2970 GCA_031415255.1 Chitinophagaceae bacterium
AAAAGCGGTGTAGAAAATTACAACCTCATGGGCGGGGGAGAGGAATATGTATGGATGCCAGTATTTCATTACCAGGCTAAAAATGGTTTTTATACAGAGCTGCGGTATAATTATGAAGACGTACAAACTCTTTCTTTATTCGCCGGTAATACTTTTAGCGGAGGAAAATCTTTTGAATATACTATTAAACCAATGGCAGGTATTTCCACCGGCAAGTTTACCGGGGTATCTCTTGCTGCTAATTCAGATGCTGAATGGAAAAATTTTTACTTCTCATCGCAAACACAATACAGTTTTAGTACTAAAAAGGAAGTGAGTAATTTTTTCTTTAGCTGGTCTGAGCTGGGTTATTCTATTACAAAGCATCTTTTTGCCGGATTGGCTATGCAATACACCCGTCAAAATGATTTTAATGATTTTGAACCAGGCTTCGTTGCGGGACTGGAAATAAATAATTTTTCATTCCCTGTTTATGTATTCAGTCCTTTTCGATCGGGTAGCTATTTTGTTGTGGGTGTTAATTATCAGTATCATGCGAAAAAGAAAAACTGATAAAATATATACGGTATGTGCTTAGGTTTAGATAAACAATTTAATTAAAAAGAAAAAGAATACAAGGTGCGTTGCAATATTAAGTTATGATAATATGTATTATAGCTCTATTAAATCCAAAATCGTAAAAAACCAATATCATGAAAAAACTAGTAACTGCTTTTTTTATACTGTCGGGCTTTTTTGCAACCGCCCAGGTTAAGATTGGCAATAACCCCGGCACAATTGATGCCAATTCTTTATTAGAATTAGAAAGCACTAATAAAGGGTTTCTTCCTCCACGGATGGCTTTAAACAGTATCAGTTCAGTATCTCCCTTAACAGGCACTGTGCCTGCTGGTATGCTGGTGTACAGCACTGGTGGCACACTAACTAATGGTTATTATTATTGGGATGGTGCTGAATGGAAGAAGCTAGATAATGGTAACAAAAACCTTGTAACAAAAACTGCAACTACAACATTGCTAAAGCCGGAAACAATTGTTTTGGCAAGTAATGATATTATTTTAACGCTGCCGGTAGTTACTTCCACTGATAACGGACTGGAAATAATTGTAAAAAATATTGGCACACATACTGACCAGGTAACTGTAAAAGGAAATGGTGTTGCTACCATTGATGGATCGGATTCTATAAACCTAACAAGACATGTAGGGCAAGCTTTTATTGCTACTGGAGGCAACTGGGTGATAAAAGGAAACAAAAAGATAAATGAACATTTACTGGATATTAATGCTAACAGCAGTTGGACAACTATTCAGGAAGCAATAGATTTTTTGGAGATACATATGGTAAGCCCGGCCACAATACGACTTGGTGAAGAAACATATGATATAAGTGCTACCATTAATATTGATTTACCTTATGATATTACTTTTCAGGGTTTGTCATACGGAACAGCAACGTTAGCTGCTGCAACCGGTCTTGCAGGCACACCGATGTTCAGGTGTATCTCTGCTTGCTATTTCAAAATGCTGAATTTTGATGCTACCACATTGTCTGGTTATGGCACCGCAGCAGGTGAAGATGCGATCCGATTTTTAGGTAGCGGTACTTATAATGAAGTAAAGGATTGTTCGTTTGACCGTTTCTATAACACTATTTTAGATTCAACAAATGCTGAGATATGGGTTTTTGAAACAGATATATCTAATTCGCAGGGAAGCGGCATATTAGTGCATGGAGCTGTGGCCGGTGTAACAGTTAAAGTAGCTGAAACAGATTTTATTGGTTGTAATTATGGAATAAATCTGAGTAAAGGCTCAACAGCAACTATTCAGTTAGCAACGGGCGGATATTATAATGGCGTAAGCGGTGACACGGCAATATTCTATCAGCCTGCCACTTTCACATCGTTTACAAGTTTGGCTATCACCGGAAATACCTGGAACAACGTAGGAGTTTATATAGAGGGCTTCGACTTTACCCGGTCTGACGGAAGGGATGCAAACGCAATTGTAGAAAGTAACGCTGGTATGGGTGATAAAAAGCCAAGCTGCTATATTAATTTATTAAATGGAAGCACAACAACTACTTTAACAACTACTAATTCATGGTATAAGGTTGGCTGGACTAATACAGCTTCAACAACCTGTAAGTGGACAATAGGTAATAATCGAATAACTTATCAACCAACTAACAGACGGGATGGCTTCATCGTTATAACAGGAAACTTATCGGTTAACAATACCAATAAAACTATTTCACTCGGCCTTGTAAAGAATGGTGTAACTACAACACGGTATGGTGAAACAACACTGAGAACAGCTAACGCCGGTACAGCCTCACAGTTTTCAACTGTTATTTATGTATCAGATATTGCAGCCACCGATTATTTTGAAGTGTTTTGTTCCACCACCACCGGTGGCGATATTATAACCATGCTTGATCTGAACTGGCAAGTATTTACACAATAATTAGTTTCACTTTTAATCAATTAATTATGAAACGACAATTATTTTCCCTGGCTTTACTTGTAATGAGTGTAAGTGCTATGGCGCAAGATGCTATTCAAAATTCAGGTACCCTGCAAATTCATTCAGGTGCATCCATTACAGGGTTTGGAAATTTTGTAAATGCTTCTACATCCACTTTAACAAACAACGGTAATTTTTATATAAAAGGAAACATAACCAACATCCAGTCATCAATGGCAGTAGGAACAGGAACGCTATACTTGAATGGAACGTCAGCACAGGCAGTGGGCGGCACTCAAACATTTAAAACCTATAATCTTACTACCAATAATACGACGGGCATTACACTTAACAATAATTTAAGTGTAAGTGGAGTACATACATTTACAAACGGACTAATTGCTTCCTCCGCCACTCCTAATTACCTTGTATATGAAGCTGGTTCCTCTTATTCCGGGAATAATGACAGCAGACATATAAATGGATGGGTGAAAAAAATTGG
>JANORJ010000528.1:0-1823 GCA_031415255.1 Chitinophagaceae bacterium
AAATATTGATATTGCAAAGTTTACGTTGAAAGAAAGAAAAGCAGAAAGGTTTCCCATTGTCTCCCTAAACTCCGCATATAATTACACCCGGAATAATAATAAAGCCACAGTTAATCCCTTCCAGCCATTGTATAGCAGAAACTTTGGAAGAAATATTGGTTTTAATATCTCCATCCCAATTCTTAATAATTTTACAACTAAAAGACTGATAAAGCAAGCAACATTAGACATACAATACCAGCAATTGATATATGATAATCAAAAATCACTAGTAAGCCTTAGCATCATCAATGCCTATAAAGATTACGAATTACAGAAAATGGCATTGACACTGGAAGAAGAAAATATTTTGTTGGCAAAAGAAAATGTAGATATAGTTTTTCAGGTGTATAAGCTCAATTCTAACACACTTATTCAACTTAAAGAAGCGCAGAAAAGCTTGCAGGATGCTTACACCCGTTTGATAGATGCGAGGTACAATACTAAGTTGGCAGAGACGGAGTTGTTGCGGTTGAAAGGAGATTTAATAAAATAGATTTCACGCAAAGGCGCAAAGACGCTAAAAAACTCAAACAAAAATGCTTCTAACTAAACTTCATTGAAATTCTCTGCGTACTCTATGGTCTCTGCGTGAAAAATTCTTTCGTCTTTGCGAGATACATTTTTTAGCCTTTCTTTGCTCTTCAAACTCCTAAAATGAATCCTTTAGTTGGCATCATCATGGGCAGCGACAGCGACTTAAACGTTATGCAAGCTGCTTCAGACATTCTTAAACAATTTGATATTCCGCATGAAGTAACGGTTGTATCTGCACACCGTACTCCTCACCGCATGATTGAGTATGCAACTACCGCCAAAGGAAGAGGATTGAAAGTTATTATAGCCGGTGCCGGCGGTGCTGCTCATTTGCCTGGTATGGTGGCTTCCGTTACTGTGTTGCCCGTTATCGGTGTTCCTATCAAATCTTCCAACTCTATTGATGGCTGGGATTCTGTTTTATCAATTTTACAAATGCCAAATGGAGTACCTGTTGGCACGGTAGCATTGAATGCAGCTAAGAATGCCGGCATCCTTGCTGCTGAAATTCTGGGCACTGCCGATGAAACTATTTCTGCAAAAGTGGCTGACTATAAAACGTCGCTGAATACTGAAGTGATTGAAAAAGTAGAAAAGATGAAGAAGGATGGATGGGAGAATAAGTTTGATTGAATAGTAACTCTTGAACCACATAGGACATAGGAACATAGATTAACACATAGGCTTATGAAGATTACTAAAAAATATTTAAATGAGTTAACATATAAAGTGATAGGATGCGCTATTGAAGTACATAAACATCTTGGCCCGGGATTAATAGAAAGTGTTTATGAAAAATGTTTTTTGAAAGAATTAACGCTACGAGAAATAAGATTTAAAAATCAAGTTTGGGTGCCACTGAATTACAAAGGTTTAGAACTTGATACAGAATTAAGATTGGATGTGCTCGTTGAAGATATTCTTTGCGTAGAACTAAAAGCACAAATAGGCATTTTACCGGTACATGATGCAATTTTATTATCCTACATGCAAATGCTGCAAAAACCCAAAGGAATTCTTATAAACTTCCACTGTGTAAATATTTTCAAAGAAGGTCAAAAGACCTTAGTCAATAATCTATTTTCACTACTACCTGAAGAATGATAAACCCTATGCGAATGCCTATGTTCCTATCTGCCTATGTGGTTCAACATTTGTGTATTTTAAAAATCTTCACACTATCAATCCTTTTCGCCGCCTGCGGCAATAACGACATGCTGAAAGAAGTAAAAAAACTTGACCACTAC
>JANORJ010000529.1:0-3462 GCA_031415255.1 Chitinophagaceae bacterium
AAAATATTATTCCTCATGTTCTTCAGAAATGCCTTTCTGTTTTTGTAAGAAGACTGAGAAATTGAATTAAAGCCATATTTAGAAGTTCCGTTATTTAAGGCATCCACCTTTGTATCATATATAGAACCGCCCACACCAGCAAAACCATAGACATTATATCCAGTTTTTGATTTGTGGAAACGAATGTTATTAAGGGTAATAACTCCTTCAAGGCTTAAGTCTTGAACTTTTGTCTTGTAGTTGTAGTAAACAGTTTCTAACGGAGTAGTTGTTAATCCGGTTTGTGAAGAAACGATTTGACGGAAACCACCTGTACCAGTAATGGCTCTTGGTGCAGAATACCGCTGAGCTGGACTTGCTATGTTAGCTCCCCATGCTGGATTTTTTGCATAATTCTCGTTTGCACGGAAACTATACCCTTTACCTATCCCATAAAGATATTCAAGGCGCATGGAGAAGATATAGCCAAATGCTTTTCTTACATGCACTCCAAAACCTGGGGATAAAAATTTAGCAGGAATATCACCACTAACTTGAAATAACCCTCCTTTAATACCAATTTCCCACTGATTGCGGGGTTTTGAAGGGAAGTTATAAGTTCCGTTTAAAAACTCTGAATGCTGAGGCATTCGTTTAGAAGGTACGAGAGACGAATCTTTTACGTCGTAACTGGCTCCAACTCTTTGTGAAAAACCAGAAGACGCTAACAGGCAGAATATACCTGCCAGAAATAAATACTTTTTGCTTGCCATAACTAAGGATTAAGATTTGAGAAACAATGTCCAAATAATACGCAAAAATAGAGATTGAGGATTAATTACCAAATTTTTATGATAAATATTTCACTCTATTGCTTATTATTTTTCAATGACTTAGTCACAAAAACACTTCTTTTTGCTGCTTTCGGTCACAATTATTTTTTTGCACCGTAAATTGCCGCTCTTAACAAAATGCAGTTACCTACCAATTTAATCAATAATGAGCTAAACATCTTTGAAGCCCGATTCAAAGAGGCTATGCGGGGGGAAACACCCAAATTAAAGCATATTTTACGCTACATCGTAAAAAGAAAGGGAAAGCAGCTAAGGCCGATGTTCGTACTGTTATCGGCCAAACTATGTGGAGAAATAAACGA
Source organism: Chitinophagaceae bacterium (assembly GCA_031415255.1). Taxonomy (GTDB): domain Bacteria; phylum Bacteroidota; class Bacteroidia; order Chitinophagales; family Chitinophagaceae; genus JJ008. The sequence continues at coordinate 1,136 of JANORJ010000529.1, forward strand.
GTCGGCATACAGGGCGGCTTCACTTGTCGAATTACTGCACACCGCCACCCTTGTTCATGATGATGTGGTGGATGATTCCTTTGAAAGAAGGGGTTTCTTTTCAACTTTTGCCCTTTGGAAAGCAAAAGCGAATATTCTGATTGGCGATTATCTGCTGGCAAAAGGGTTGCTATTATCGCTGGACAATAACGATTATCGGGTACTTCACATTCTTTCTGATGCTGTTCGGAAAATGAGTGAAGGTGAACTGCTCCAAATGCAAAAAGCGAGGGGCCTTAACCTTAGCAAAGAAGTTTACTACGAAATAATACAAAACAAAACAGCCTCTTTGCTGGCCTCTGCCTGTGCCGCCGGCGCCTGGAGCAGCAGTGGCGATGAAAACAGTACTGAAAAAATGAGATTGTTTGGCGAAAAAACAGGTATGGCTTTTCAAATAAAAGATGATTTATTTGACTATGCCAGCGAAAATATAGGCAAACCAACCGGCAATGATATAAAAGAAAAGAAATTAACACTACCGCTTATCTACACACTAAATAATACAGACAAGGAAACCCGAAGAAAAATAATTTATATTGTAAAGAATAATAACCGGGATAAGAAAAAAGTGCAGTGGGTAATAGATCAAGTAGAAGCAGCAGGCGGTATTAACTATGCAAAAGAAAAAATGAACGCTTTTAAAAATGAGGCACTTACTATACTTCACCAGTTTGCTGAAAGTCCTGCCAGACAAGGGTTAGAAGACATGGTGTTATTTGTAACAGATCGAAAATATTAATCCGTAAAAAGATTGAAAGGATTGATACAAAATAATTTTTCGCTATCAATGGAAAAAAGATGGAAGATATTAACAGCCAGCGAAGCCAGTGTGGAAACATTGCATCAATCCTTAAAAGTACATCCGGTTTTATGTAAAATTTTTGTACAGCGAGGTGTAGAAACGTTTGAAAGAGCCAAAGATTTTTTTCGCCCCCAACTAACGGAACTGCATAGCCCGTGGCTGATGAAGGACATGGAAAAAGCAGTGGCAAGAGTTATTACTGCTATTAATGATGACGAAAAAATACTTATTTTTGGTGACTACGATGTGGACGGCACTACTTCAGTTGCCAGCATGTATCAATTCCTCAAAAAAGTTCATTCCAATCTAGATTTTTATATACCACACCGCTATCGGGAAGGCTATGGAATAAGCAAAGCCGGGATAGATTTTGCAAAAGAAAATGGGTTTACTTTGATCATTTCGTTGGATTGTGGCATTAAGTCTGCCGATTTAATTGCATACGCCAAAGAATTGGGAATTGATTTTGTAGTTTGCGACCACCATTTACCAGATGAAATATTGCCCCCAGCTGTTGCTATTTTAAACCCCAAACAAAAAGATTGCAACTATCCATATAAAGAACTTTGTGGCTGTGGGGTTGGGTTCAAATTGATGACAGCTATTGCAGAAAGGCTCAATCTAACACCTGAAACAGCTTTTGAATACCTCGATTTACTTGCCACCGCTATTGCCGCAGACATTGTACCAATGACCGGAGAAAACAGAATTCTTGCTTTTCATGGACTTATTAAGGCAAATAAAAACCCCAACTATGGTATAAAAGCTCTGGCGAAACTCAGCGGCCTTGTTAATGAATTTCATATTTCCAACCTGGTATTTATGATAGCCCCGAGAGTAAATGCTGCCGGACGAATGGATGATGCAAGAAAAGCGGTGCAGATGTTTGTAGCTGAAAGTGAGGAAGAGGCATTGCAATATGCAGAGCTGTTACATAGTGATAATACAGACAGAAAAGAAGCTGACAAAACCATTACCGAGGAAGCACTTTCCATGATTGGAGAAAATGAAGAGTGGAAAAAAAGAAAGTCAACCGTTCTTTTTCAACCACACTGGCATAAAGGAGTGGTGGGCATCGTTGCTTCAAGAGTAATTGAGCATTATTTCAGACCAACGGTTATCCTTACTCAATCTGGTGACTATGCAGCAGGCAGTGCCAGAAGTGTTCCGGGTTTTAATTTATACGAAGCTATTCATGCTTGCAAAGAACACCTGCTGGGTTATGGTGGCCACTTTGCAGCAGCTGGTATGACGCTGGAACTTGAACAGGTAAATGCCTTCAGGGAAAAATTTGAAGAAATAGTTTCTGCAACCATCACACCAGAATTACTCATCCCTGAAATTATAATTGATGCTGAAATATCACTAATGGATATAAAACAATCTTTTTATGACATCCTTTCTCAAATGGAACCATTTGGCCCGGATAACCTTCGCCCTGTTTTCATTGCAAAAAAAGTGATAGATAATGGTTGGTCAAAAATTG